>JBILYJ010000204.1:0-8349 GCA_044377795.1 Reyranella sp.
GGCTGACCGTTCCGGGACCGCCGCCATTGCCCAGCCACACCATGGCGCCCGGCACCTTCTCCAGCATGTAGGAGAAGTCCTCGGCGCCCATGCTCGGGCGCGTATTGTCCTGGACCGCATGGTCGCCGCAGACCCCGGCGGCAACGTCGGCGGCAAACCGGGCCTGCTCGACGTCGTTCACGGTCGGCGGATAGCCCGGCTTGTGCTCGACCTCAATCTCGACGCCGTGCATCCGGGCGGCGCCCTCGCAGATCTCGTCGATGCGGCGCTTCACCAGCTCGCGGTTCGCTGGCGTCGTCGTACGCGTCGTGCCGCCGATATGCGCATCGCCCGGAATGACGTTGTAGGCCGAGCCGGCATGGAAGAAGCCGACGGTCACAACGCCCGAATCGATCGGGTCGATGTTGCGCGAGACGATGGTCTGGAGCGCCATCACGATGTTGGCGCCGACGACCATGGGATCGAGCGTGGAATGCGGATGGGCGGCATGGCCGCCCTTGCCGGTGATGCGGATGTCCCAGCGATCGGCGGCCGCCAGCAGCGGCCCGCCCTTGGTGACGATGTGGCCGACCGGGACGCCGGGCTTGTTGTGGATCGCGAACACCGCGTCGCAGGGGAACTTCTCGAACAGCCCGTCCTCGATCATCACCTTGGCGCCGCCGCCGCCCTCTTCGGCCGGCTGGAAGATGAAGTGGACGGCCCCTTCGAAGTTCCGCGTCTCGCTGAGCACCTTCGCGGCGCCGAGCAGCATGGCGGTGTGACCGTCATGGCCGCAGGCATGCATGCGGCCGGGACTGGTCGACCGGTGCGCGAATTCGTTGGCTTCGTCCATCGGCAGGCAGTCCATGTCGGCGCGCAGCCCGATCGACTTCAGCGAATTGCCCTTGCGCAGGGTGCCGACCAGGCCGGTCTTGCCCAGGCCCCGCGTCACCTCCAGCCCCCATTCCTGCAGCTTGGCCGCCACCACGTCGGAAGTGCGGTTCTCCTCGAAGGCGAGTTCGGGATGCGCATGGATGTCGCGGCGGATGGCCGAGATCTCGCCCTGGATTTCGAGTGAACGTGGCAGAACAGGCATCGGGTACTCCGGTTGGAACCGAGGTCATCTTAGCCCAAAGTGCCGGACATGTTGTCCCTTAACGAAATCGAGGCTGCAGCGGCCCTCGTGCATGCCGCAATGCCCCCGACGGCCCAATATGCGTGGCCCCTGCTTTCGCGGCACACAGGATGCGAAACCTGGGTCAAGCACGAGAACCATACCCCGACCGGCGCCTTCAAGGTGCGCGGCGGGCTGGTCTACATGGACCGCCTGAAGCGCCGCTCGCCCCACACCAGCGGTGTTGTCAGCGCAACCCGCGGCAATCACGGCCAGAGCATCGCACTGGCGGCGGCCCGCAACGGCATCGCCGCCACGATCGTCGTGCCCCACGGCAATTCGGTGGAAAAGAACGCCGCCATGCGTGCCTTCGGGGCGGAACTGGTCGAGGCCGGGAGCGATTTCGATGCCGCCAGGGAGGCGGCGATGAAGCTCGCCGACGAGCGCGGCCTTGCCATGGTGCCGTCGTTCCATCGCGACCTGGTGGCAGGCGTCGCCTCCTACGCGCTCGAACTGTTCCGCACGGCACCGCCGCTCGACACGGTCTATGTGCCGATCGGGCTGGGCTCCGGCATCTGCGGCACGATCGCGGTGCGCGACGCGCTCGGGCTGGAAGCGAAGGTCGTCGGGGTGGTTTCGACCGAGGCGCCGGCCTATGCGCTGTCGTTCGCGGCCGGCAAGGTCGTGGCGACCAACAGCGCCGACACGATGGCCGACGGCATGGCCGTGCGGGGCCCCGACGCGGAAGCGCTCGAGGTCATCCTGAAGGGGGCGGATCGCGTCGTGCAGGTGAGCGACGCCGAGATCGGCACGGCGATGCGGGCCTACTACGAGGACACGCACCAGCTCACGGAAGGCGCCGGCGCCGCCGCACTGGCGGCGCTCCTGCAGGAGCGCGAGCGCCTGGCGGGCAAGCGCGTCGGACTGATCCTGAGCGGTGGCAACATCGATCGGCCGGTCTATCTGCGCACTCTCGCCGGCGGCTGAGGCGCCCATGCGAGGTCGCTTTTCACCGCCTGCATGATGAAGGAGGAGCGCGTGCCCCGGACGCCGGGCATGCGCAGCAGCGCCTTCATGGCGAACTCGCTGAAGCTCGCGAGGTCGGGCGCCAGGATGTGCAGCAGGAAATCCATGTCGCCGGTCACGGCATAGCAGGCCACCACCTCGGGGCGCGCGCGGATCGCCGCTTCGAAGCCCTCGACGGTCTTCTCGGAATGATCGTCGAGCGTCACCTGCACCATCGCCTGAAGGGCGAGCCCCAGGGCCGGCGGTGAGACCAGAGCGGCATAGCGCTCGATCACCCCCTCCTCCTCCAGCCGCTTGACGCGCCGCTGGCAGGGCGTCGGCGACAGGCCCACGCGCTCGGCGAGATCGACCATCGGCAGCCGGCCCTCGGCCTGCAGGGTGGTGACGATACGCTTGTCGATATCATCCAGATCGATCATGGGGATAATCTCTCAAATGGGCGCATTTCTGAGATGATATCCCTGAAATCACTCCTCTCGTAGCCCCACTTCGCCGGGATTCACCAGCCGGGCAGCCCCATATTCAGGATATGAACACTGCACCCCTCGAGAACCTGCGCGGCGACTATGCCGGGATGGCGCCGGACTGGACCGTGCCGCAGCATCCCGATCTCCATTCCGACGAGGAACAGGCCGTGTGGCGGCTGCTGGTGCAGCGCCAACGCGCCCTTGCCGAGCGATATGCCTGTGCGGAGTTCCTGAAGGGGCTCAAGGCGATCGGGCTGGGCGACACCATCCCCGACTTTGCGGCGGTCAATGCACGGCTTCGGCCGCTCACGGGCTGGCGGATCGTCGGCGTGCCCGGGCTGATCCCCGATGCGGCCTTCTACGACCATCTCGCCCATCGCTGCTTTCCGGTGACAGTCTGGATCCGCAAGCGCGAGGAGATCGACTATCTGGTCGAGCCCGACCTGTTCCACGACTTCTTCGGCCACGTGCCGCTGCTCACCAATCCCGTGTTCGCGGACTACATGCAGGACTACGGCCGGCGAGGTGTCCAAGCCGGCCCCAACGTCCATCTGCTGGCCCGCCTCTACTGGTTCACCGTCGAATTCGGCCTGATCCGCACGAAGCAGGGATTGAAAGCCTATGGCGCCGGCATCCTGTCCTCGGCCGCCGAAGTGAAGCACGCGATCGAGGGCAGCGATGTCGACCGCCTGCCGTTCGACGCGACGGTCGCGATGAAGCGGCCCTACGAGATCGACAGGCTGCAGAGCACCTATTTCGTGCTCAACGATTTCCGCCAGCTCACGGACCGGCCGGTGGTTGCGCCGAAGCATTGAGTTGAAACGTGCGTCGTCCTGAGCGGAGTGCCGCAGGCACGTAGTCGAAGGACCTCTTTTCTGCAGCTAAGGGAAAAGAGGCCCTTCGACTACGCTTCGCTCCGCTCAGGGCGACGGCTTATTTGCTTCTGGCGTCAGCGCAAAACCACCAACCCATCGACGGCGACAACCCCCTCGCCTTCGCGCTTCACCAGCAGCGGGTTGATCTCGGCCTCTGCCACGTCGGCAAACTGCTTGTGGGCCAGTGCGGAGAAGGCGGCGATCGTCTTTGCCAGCGCGGCGACGTCACCCTTCGGCAGGTTGCGATAGCCGCGGATGGTCGCCAGCCCCTTCACTTCGGCAATCATCTGGAGCGCTTCGCTCTCGTCCACCGGTGCGAGTCGGGTCGAGGCATCCTTGTAGATTTCGGCCAGCACGCCGCCGAGGCCCACAGTGACGGTCGGGCCGACCAGCGGATCGCGACGGTAGCCCAGGATCACTTCGACGAGCCCGCGCTCCATCTTCTGCACGAGATAGCCCTGCAACCGCGCCGCCGGCGCATGGGCCTTCACCCTCTTCTCGATCTCGCGCGCGGCGACGGCGGCGGTCTGCCCGTCCGGAATGCCGAGCGCGACGCCACCCGCTTCCGTCTTGTGGGGAATGTCGACCGACAGGATCTTCAGCACGACCGGCGCGCCGACTTCGCCGACGGCGGCGGCGATGCGGCGGGCATCCGGCACCACCACCGACTTCGCCATCGGCACGCCGAACGCGGCAAAGAAATCAGCGGCGCGGCGTTCGTCGAAGCCGGACGCACGACCTGCTTCCAGCGCCGCGATCGCGTCTATAGCCGGTTCGGCGAGACGCGGCACGGGTTGCGGCGGTGTGCGCAACAGGCAGAGCGCCATCGCCTCGGCGCAGGATTCGGGATGGCGAAAGGCCGGCACGCCGGCGGCCGTCAGCAGTGCCAGCGACTTCTCGGCCGACGGGGTGAGCGCCACGGCGAACGGCTTGGCCGATCCGGCGAAGCGCAGCAGCGGCTCGACGGCAAGCTCGGGATTGAACTGCGCCGAGGAGCCGACCACGAAGATCGCGGCATCGTTGCCGTCGTCGGCCAGCAGCCGCTCGATCGTGCCGGCGACGATCTCGGGCTTGGCGCCGGCCAGGGTGAGATCGACCAGCCTGCCGTCGCCGGCTGCGATGCCGTGCGGCTTCAACCATTCCACGAGGTTCTTCGGCGGGCCCACGATGTCGAGACCGGCCATCGCCATGCTGTCGACCACCATGGCCGCCCCGCCGCCCGTCGTGGTCGCCACCGCGACGCGACGGCCGCCGCGCCTCGACCTTGCGTGGCCGACCAGCAGCGACGGCACGTCGATCAGCGATTCGAACATCGAGACGCGGGCGATGCCGTGACGGCGGCAGAAGGCATCGAAGGTCGCATCGGAGCCGGCGATGGCGCCGGTGTGAGACTTCGCGAGTTCCTGGCCGATGTCGGAGCGGCCGAGCTTGTAGGCGATCACCGGCTTGCCCGCCTCGTGCGCGCGACGCGCCGCGCGCGCCAGCCGGTCGCCGTCGCGCAAGGTCTCCATGAACAGCAGGATGGCCTTTGTCTTCGGATCGTCGACCAGCAGGTCCGCGATCTCGCCGACCGCGAGATCGACCTCGTTGCCCACGGAGATCAATCGCGAGAATCCGATGCCGCGCGCGTCGGCCCGCGACAGCAATGCGCCAATCAGGCTGCCGCTCTGGCTCACGACGGCCCAGGTGCCGCTGCGCAGCTTCTCCACGGCAAAGGCCGCATTGGCCGTCAGCGCCATGGCGGGATCGGTGCTCACCGTGCCGATGCTGTTGGGACCGACGAGGCGGATGCCGGTCTCGCGCACGACCTTCGACAGTTCGTCCTGCAACGAGGCGCCGGCCGTGCCCGCATCGGCGAAGCCGCCGGCCAGGATCGAGGCCACCTTGACGCCGCGCCGGCCGCAATCGGCGAGCGCCCGCACCGCGGCCGCACCGTTCAGGAGGATGTAGGCGTGATCGATCTCGCCCGGGATCGCGTCGAGATCCTTGTAGGCCAACTCACCGAGTATTTCGTTGCGCGACGGATTGACCGGCAGGATCTCGCCGCTGAAGCCATGCTTGCGCAAGAACCGTTGAGGCCGCGATGTCGTCTTGGTGACATCCGACGAGGCACCGATCAGCGCGACGCGTCGCGGCTCGAAAAGGGCGGAGAACAGGACCTTGGGATCGATCATCGCCCGAGTATACTCCGCGCATGCTCAATCGCCGCTCCTTCGTCGCCGCGACGCTCGCCGTCACCGCCACCCCCGCCGCCGCCCAGACTTCGGGTCAAACCGCGCCGTGGCCCAGCAAGCCCATCAAGCTCGTGGTGCCCTATGCGCCCGGCGGCACCACCGACGTCGTGGCCCGCATGGTGGCCGAGTATCTCGGCCAGAAGCTTGGCCAGAACATCATCGTCGACAACAAGCCCGGCAAGGGTGCCATGGTCGGCACCGCGATCGTCGCCAAGTCGCCCCCCGACGGCTACACGCTGCTGATGTCGGTGATCTCGGGCCTGTCGATCTCGCCCACGCTCTATGGCGGCGGCGACTTCGATCCGATGGGCGACTTCATCCACGTCTCCATCGCCTCGACCAACCCGAGCGTCCTGGTCGCCAACCCAAACTTCCAAGCCAAGACCTTCAAGGAGTTCATCGACTACGCCAAGGCCAATCCCGGCAAGGTCTCCTACGCGACCTCGGGCGCAGGATCGAGCAACCACCTGCTGGGCGCACGCCTCGAACAGGTGATCGGCGCGGGTCTGGTCCACGTTCCCTATCGCGGCGCCGGGCCGGCCATGATCGACACGATCGCCGGCAACGTGCCGGTGATGTTCGATTCGCTGCCCTCGGCCGCACCGCACATCAAGGCCGGCAAGGTGAATGCCCTGGCGGTGAGCGGCGGGACGCGCAGCCCTGCCTTTCCTGACGTGCCGACGATGAAGGAGCTGGGCTACCCGGACCTGATTTCCTATTCCTGGTTCGGCATCTCGGTGCCCGCGAAGACGCCGCAGCCGATCGTCGACCGGCTGGCAACGGAGATGCAGGCCGTGCTGAAGGAGCCCGCCGTCATCAAGCGCTGGGAAGAGATCGGCGCCGAGGGTAGCACGATGACGCCGGCCGAGGTGACGCGCTTCATCCAGGGCGAGATCGACAAATGGACCCCGGTCGTGAAAGCTTCTGGCGCCAAGCCCGGATAATAGAACGAAGGAGGAGACGACATGACCATCCGCCGTGTGACCTCGCCCGACGTCGCCGAACCGCCGCCCGAGCGCTGGTCGAACTGCCTCGTGGTCGATGGCGTCGCCTATGTCTCCGGCATGACCGCACGGGGCGGCGAGCCCGAGGCGCTGGGCAAGATGGACGAATACGCCCAGGCCAAGGTGATCTTCGGCAAGATCAAATCGTTGGTCGAGGCGGCCGGCGGCGCCATGTCCGACGTGGTGAAGATCACGATTTTCCTCACCCGGATCGCCAACAACACCAAGGTCTGGGAAGCCCGGCGCGAATTCTTCACCGGCGATTTCCCGGCTTCGACCTTGGTCGAGGTGAGCGCCCTCGCCGCACCCGAAATCCTCGTCGAGATCGAGGCCATCGCCTACATCGGCAAGGGCAGGCGTTAAATTATTCGTCGTCCTGAGCGGAGCGCAGCGTAGTCGAAGGACCTCTTTTCCGACGCACAGTGTGTCGAAACGAAAAGAGGTCCTTCGACTAAGCGCCTGCGGCGCTCCGCTCAGGACGACAGTATTACACCAGCTCGATATCGTAGCGAATGAAGCCGCGGTTCACGGCCATCTTGTCGTAGAGGAGCCGCGCCGTCGTGTTGCTTGCCTGCGTCTGCCAATAGAGGCGCGGGCAGCCTTGCGCCTTCGCCCAGTCGGCGACGGCCTGGATGAGCGCCCGCGCCACGCCCTTGCCCCGCACCTCGGCCGAGGTGAACAGGTCCTGCAGATAGCAGACGTCGTCGGACGAGGTGTTGGCGTGGATCAGGAAGTGCGTGATGCCGACCAGGCGCCCGTCGAGGCGGGCGCCCAGCGCGTGCATGCGCGTGTCCTTGGCAAACTCGGTCCAGGCGCGGTCGTACATCGCCTGCGGCAACGTGCGCTCGTAGAAATCCATGTAGCCGCGGAACAGCACTTCCCATTGCGCGCGGTCGGACGGTTCGAGCTTTCCGATGGTGATCATCGGGCTCGACCATACACGCTCTTGCCGCTGATCGGCACGGCCATTGCTACTCCAGAGCCACCGATGGGTGTGTCTGCGGGGATTCAGCGCCCGGGGTGCTTCGAACACTTGATCGGGCACAGGGTGATCGAGTATTGCCACCTCATTCTCCGCACGCGGCTGTTCGGAAAGAAGTGAGCCCCTTGCAAGTAAACAGAGTTGCAGAAGCCGCCAGCACGTGAAGCGCGTTAAAATCCCTCTCATCGTCCGACCTTATCGGGTCACGGCGATCCCCGGTCGTGGCCTTGGGTTGACCGCATGCGCCATCATCGCCCCGCGCACCAAGATCGATGACTGCTTCACTTGGGAGCTTCCCGGGCGGGACATCAGGCATGTCACCGAGACTGTCCTGAACGGAAACTACTTTGACCACCCTCTCAACTCCCGACGCGGCCTTGTCGCGATCGGTCATATCTCCCTGATCAACCACGATCCGGAGCCGAACTGTGAATGGCGGATGCTCCAGGTCCACGATCGCTGGATGGTCGAGGCGTGGTCCATACGCCGCGTCTCGAGGGGCGAAGAGCTAACCTTCGACTACGGCTACGACCCGATCGCCGAATAGTAGATAAATCCTAGGCGTGCGAGAACATCGCCTTGCCGGGCACGGGCATGGTCGCCTTGAGAATGGTGCCGGCCTCCACCTTCTCGCTGCGGCGCGACACCACGACATAGAGATCGTGGCC
>JBILYJ010000205.1:0-8318 GCA_044377795.1 Reyranella sp.
TTGAAATGCGGGGGATTTTGCGGGTCGGAAAAACCTGCCGGATCTGAACCGCCGAGGGGACGGATGCATGGTCGTTAAGCGTGTATTGGGCGTCGTTGGACTGTTGGCGGCAATGGCCGGATTCGGCCTGGCTGCGCCGGCCCGTGCGCAGAAAGTGATCGGTGTGCCGCACGATTGGCAGCTGAACTTCCCGCCACCCTACACGCCGATCATGGAGCGGGTGGAATCGCTGCACGACCTGCTGCTGGTGATCATCACCGCGATTTGTATCTTCGTGCTGCTGCTGCTGGTTTACGCCGTCTGGCGCTTCCATGCTGATCGCAACCCGACACCGACGACCGTGACCCATCATACGGGGCTCGAGATCGCCTGGACGATCCTTCCGATTCTGGTCTTGGTCGTGATCGCGATCCCGTCGTTCCGCCTGCTCTACTTCAGCGACAAGGCGACCGACGCGGCGCTGACCATCAAGGTCACCGGTCACCAGTGGTACTGGTCTTATAATTACCCCGACCAGGGCAATTTCACGGTCGAGAGCCGCATGCTGAGCGAGGCCGACCGCGCCAAGACCAAGCCGCAGGTGCCGCGCCTGCTGGCCGTCGACGAGGAGATGGTGATCCCGGCCAATACCGTGGTGCGCATCATCGGCACGGCCGAGGGCGGTAGCATGCACGGCTGGACGGTCCCGGGATTCGGCGTCAAGAAGACGGTGATCCCCGGGCGCCTCAACGAGGGCTGGATCAGCGTCAAGGAAGAGGGCCTCTACTTCGGCCAGTGCTCCCAGATCTGCGGTCAGAACCACAGCTTCATGCCGATCGGCGTTCGCGTGGTGTCCCAGGCCGACTTCGACAAATGGGTGGCGGACAAGAAGAAGGCCGCCGGGCTCGCGCCCGCGACCGACGTCGCCTCCGCCGCCACCACTCCCGCCACCCGCTAAGCGCTTCTCCGCAGGAGATCAAGAATGGCCACCGCGCACGGCGCCGCCCACGACCACTCCGCCCACGGGCATGACGACCACACTCCCACTGGCATCAAGCGGTGGCTGTACAGCACCAATCACAAGGACATCGGCACGATGTACCTTGTCTTCTCGATCTTTGCGTCGCTGATCGGAGCGGGTTTCTCCGTCTACATGCGCCTCGAGCTGATGCAGCCGGGCGTCCAGTACTTCAACGGCGCGGACGGCACGCCGGACGGTCACTTCTGGAACACGATCGTGACCGCACACGGCCTGATCATGGTGTTCTTCGTGGTCATGCCCGGCCTGATCGGCGGGTTCGGCAACTGGTTCGTGCCGCTGATGATCGGCGCGCCCGACATGGCGTTCCCGCGCATGAACAACATCAGCTTCTGGCTGCTGCCGCCGGCCTTCATCCTGCTGCTGATGTCGGCGCTGATCGGTGGTGGCGTGGGAACCGGCTGGACGATCTATCCGCCGCTCACGATCAACCAGGGCGCCGGCATGGACCTGGCGATCTTCTCGCTGCACATCGCGGGCGCCTCGTCGATCCTGGGTGCGATCAATTTCATCACGACCATCCTGAACATGCGCGCGCCGGGCATGACGCTGCACCGCATGCCGCTGTTCGCCTGGTCGGTGCTGGTTACGGCGTTCCTGCTGCTGCTGGCGCTGCCGGTCCTCGCCGGCGCCATCACGATGCTGCTGACCGACCGTAACTTCGGAACCTCGTTCTTCAAGCCCGAGGGCGGCGGGGATCCGGTGCTGTTCCTGAACCTGTTCTGGTTCTTCGGTCACCCCGAAGTCTACATCATGATCCTGCCGGCCTTCGGCATCATCAGCCACATCATCTCGACCTTCGCCCGCAAGCCGATCTTCGGCTATCTCGGAATGGCCTACGCGATGGTCGCGATCGGCGTCGTCGGCTTCGTCGTGTGGGCGCACCACATGTACACGGTCGGCCTGGACGTCGACACGCGCGCCTACTTCGTGGCCGCAACCATGGTGATCGCGGTGCCGACGGGCGTGAAGATCTTCTCGTGGATCGCCACGATGTGGGGCGGCTCGATCCGGCTCACGATCCCGATGCTGTGGGCGATCGGCTTCATCTTCCTGTTCACCGTCGGCGGCGTGACCGGCGTCGTCCTGGCCAATGCCGGCGTCGACTACTCGCTTCACAACACCTACTACGTGATCGCGCACTTCCACTACGTGCTGTCGCTCGGTGCGGTGTTCGGCATGTTCGCCGGCTTCTACTACTGGATCGGCAAGATGTCGGGCCGGCAGTATCCGGAGTGGGCGGCGCAGATCCACTTCTGGGTCACCTTCGTCGCCGTGAACCTGACGTTCTTCCCGATGCATTTCTCGGGACTGGCCGGCATGCCGCGCCACTATGTCGACTATCCGGACGCCATGTCGCACTGGAACTACCTGTCCTCGATCGGCGCGTTCCTGTCGTTCGGCGCGACCCTGTTCTGGCTCGTCTTCGTCGTGTTCGGCACGCTGATGTACGGCCGCAAGGTCGGTGCGAACTACTGGGGCGAGGGCGCCACGACGCTGGAATGGACGGTGGCCTCGCCGCCGCCGTTCCACACCTTCGAGGACCTGCCGCACATCTCGCCGACGGCACACCACTAGGAACGGAGCGAAGGCGCCCCAAGAAGGCGCCTTCGCCTTGAAGGGCTCATGAGCGACACAGCGCAAACATTCACGGGAAGCATCGAGGGGGCCGCGACGCCTGCGCGCGTGCGCGACTACATCGACCTGCTGAAGCCGCGCGTGATGTCGCTGGTGGTCTTCACCGGCTGGATCGGCGTGCTGATCGCACCGGTGCATCTCCACCCGTTCAAGGCGGCGCTGGCGGTTCTGGCGATCGCCCTGGGCTCGGGCGCGGCCGGCGCCATAAACATGTGGTACGAGCGCGACCTCGACGCGCTGATGGCCCGCACGCGCAATCGCCCGCTGCCGGCCGGTCGCGTCGCGCCGGACGATGCGCTGGGCCTCGGCGTGCTGTTGTCGATGTTCTCGGTCCTGCTGATGGCGGTATCGACGAACCTGGTGGCGGCCGCGCTGCTCGCGGCGGCGATCCTGTTCTACGTCTTCGTCTACACGATCTGGCTGAAGCGCCGGACGCCGCAGAACATCGTGATCGGCGGTGCCGCGGGCGCCTTCCCGCCGATGATCGGCTGGGCCGCCGCGACGGGCGACGTGTCCGCCGTCGGGATTGCGCTCTTCCTGCTTGTCTTCCTCTGGACGCCGCCGCATTTCTGGTCGCTCGCGCTCTATCGCAGCGAGGATTATCGCCGCGCCGGCGTGCCGATGCTGCCGGTGGTGGCGGGGCCGCGCGAAACCAAGCGTCAGATGGTGATCTACACGCTGCTGCTCCTGCCGGTCGCCTTGGCGCCGACGCTGCTGGGCGCGGTCGGCTGGGTCTATGGCGCGGTTGCCCTTGCGCTCAGCCTGGGCTTCATCGGGCATGCGATCGCCGTCTGGCGCACTGCGGATGACGAAACGGCCTTTGGCGCCGCCCGCAGGATGTTCCGCTATTCGCTGATCTATCTGGCCGCCGTGTTCGCGGCCCTGCCGGTCGATCTCGTCGCGAGCCGGATCGCGGGATGAGCGTGGCCATGGCACAGGACCGTCGACCGGGCGATACCGACATGCACCGCCGCCAGCGCGGCAAGAACCTGTTCATCGCGGGTTTTCTCGTTGTGCTCGTGATCCTGTTCTTTGCCCTGACGATCGTGCGCATGGGAGGCTACGGATGACGGAAGACACGCCCGACACCGCCGCCAGGAACAAGCGGCTGGCGCGACGCCTTTTCCTCATGACGGCGGGCATGGGCGGTTTCGCCTACGCTTCGGCGCCGCTCTACGACCTATTCTGCCGCACCACCGGGTTTGGCGGCACGCCGGTCGTGGCGCAGGAAGGCGATCGGCCGATCCTCGACCGCACGGTCAAGGTGCGCTTCGATTCCAACGTCGACACGTCGCTGCCGTGGCGTTTCCAGCCGCTCCAGCGCGAGGTCACGGTGCGGCTGGGTGAGGAGTGTCTCGCCCACTACCGCGTGACCAACCTTTCGCAGCGCCCGGCCGTCGGGACGTCGACCTACAACGTCACCCCCGAAACGGCCGGAGGGTGGTTCAACAAGATTCAATGCTTCTGCTTCACGGAGCAGTTGCTGCTCCCCGGGCAGTCCGTGGACATGCCCGTGATCTTCTTCGTCGATCCAGAGTTGGACAAGGATCGACGCTACGACAACATCCGGACCATCACGCTCTCCTACACATTCTTCGAGGCGAAGACGGAACGGGCCAGGACCTTGCTGGGTGGATTGCCCGGCAGCGATATCGGAAAGGGTGGATGAACATGGCCGGCGGTACTCCGAAGCATCCCTATCATCTGGTCGACCCCAGCCCGTGGCCGGCCCTGGGCTCGCTCGCGGCCCTCGTGCTGGCGCTGGGCTTCGGCTTCGCGCTGCATCCCGACATGATGGGCCAGGGTATCGGCAACGTCATGAAGTCCGTGCACTGGTGGGGCCTGGCCCCCGGCCTGCTGCTGGTGCTGGGCGTCATGTACTGGTGGTGGTCCGACGTCATCGCCGAGTCGCGCGTCTATCACACGTCCGTGGTCCAGCTCGGCCTGCGCTACGGCATGATCCTGTTCATCGCCTCGGAAGTGCTGTTCTTCGCGGCCTTCTTCTGGGCCTTCTTCGACGCCGCCCTCTTTCCGGGCGCCGCGAACATGCCGGTCCGTGCCGAAGCGACCGGCGGCATCTGGCCGCCGAAGGGTATCAGCATCATCGCGCCGTTCGACCTGCCGCTGATGAACACGCTGATCCTGCTGCTGTCGGGCACCACCTGCACCTGGGCGCATCACTCCATCATCGAGGGCAACCAGAAGGATGCCGTGCGCGGCCTGCTGTGCACCGTCCTGCTCGGCATGATCTTCACGGGCGTCCAGGCCTACGAGTACATTCACGCGCCGTTCACGTTCAGCCAGGACATCTACACGTCGACCTTCTTCATGGCGACGGGCTTCCACGGCTTCCACGTGCTGGTCGGCACGATCTTCCTGATCGTCTGCCTGATCCGTGCCGCGAAGGGCCAGTTCAAGCCCAAGCAGCATTTCGGCTTCGAGGCCGCTGCCTGGTACTGGCACTTCGTCGACGTGGTCTGGCTGTTCCTGTTCTTCTGCATCTACTGGTGGGGCGCGGGCAAGGCACCGATCGCCCTGCACTGAGGCAGGCCTATCAGGCTATCTTGGAACCGCCGGGTGCTCCCCGGCGGTTCGTCTTTGGGAGACCCCCCGTGTCCGACTGGCCCCGGCAATCGCCCTTCGACGTCGCCCTGCGCGGCGCCTGCCCGCGTTGCGGAAAGGGACGGCTGTTCGCCGGCCTGCTGACCGTGGTCGATCGCTGCTCTTCGTGCGGCCTCGACCTGCGCGGCAACGATGCGGGCGACGGGCCGGCGGTGTTCGTCATCCTGGGACTCGGCGCCATCATCATGATACTCGTCTTCTGGGTCGAGTTCCGCTACGAGCCGCCTTGGTGGGTGCACGTGGCCATCTGGCTTCCGTTCACCTTCGCGCTGGCCGTTGGGATGTTGCGCTTCCTCAAGGCCCTGCTGGTCGCCCAGCAGTTCGTCCATCGCACGACCGAACTCGACGAGTAGAGGAGACTCCATGATCCGGCTGAGGCCCGCTCTCTGGCCCACGCTCGTCTCGCTGCCCATCCTGGTCCTCTCGCTGACCCTCGGCATCTGGCAGATGGAGCGTCGCGAGTGGAAGCGCGACATCATCGATCGCATCGCAGCGAACCAGGCGGCGCCGCCGATGACGCTCGACCAGCTGCTGAGCGGCATTCCGTTGCGCCACGAATACGGGCGCGTGAAGGTCGCCGGCACCTTCGAGCATGGACGCGAGTTCTTCCTGGCGGCGCGCAGCCTGAAGAACAAGGTCGGCCTGCAGGTCATCGTGCCGCTCAAGACCGATGACGGCCGAGTGGTCCTGTTCGATCGCGGCTGGGTGCCCGATCGCAATGCTGCGACGCAGGTGGCGGCGCAGCCTTCGGGGCGGGTCGAGCTGACGGGCCTCGTTCGCCGGTCCCAGATCAGGGCGCGCTTCGCCCCCGAGAACGTCCCGGAAAAGAACGTCTGGTTCCAGGCCGACGTGCCGCTGATGCGCAAGATGGCAGGGGCGCCACCGGATCCCAATCTCGACAGCTTCTTTCTCGAGTCCGACGCCACGCCCAATCCGGGTGGCATACCAGTGGGTGGCCAGACCCGGCTCGAAATCCCCAACGACCATCTCCAGTACGCCATCACCTGGTTCCTGATCGCTCTCGCGCTGGCCGGCGTCTATCTCGCCTATCACTGGGAGAACGGCAGGCTCGAGATCAACGGGCGCAGGAAGGCGCCATGATCGCCAACGATCCCTATGCCGAGCTGGAACGTCGCTTCGGGCGGCTGAGCGATATCGGTCGCGCGGCGGCCATCCTGAACTGGGATCGTTCGACGATGATGCCGGACGGCGCGAGCGGCGATCGCGCCGACCAGCTGGCGACCCTGGGCGTCATCGCCCACGAGATCATCTCCGCGCCCGAGATGCCCGAGCTCCTGTCGCGCGCCGAGGAGGGCCGGGCCTCGCTCGATCCCTGGCAGGCGGCCAACCTGCGCGAGATGCGCCGGTCGTGGGTGCACGAGAGCGCGCTGCCGTCCGACCTCGTCGAGGCGCGCACGCGGGCCTGCTCGGCCTGCGAGCTGGCCTGGCGCTCGGCCAGGAAGAATGCAGACTTCAAGTCGCTGCTGCCGACGCTCACCGAAGTCCTGACGATCATGCGACGTGTCGGCGAGGCCAAGGCCGCCGCGCTGGGCACTTCGCTCTACGATTCCTTGCTCGACGAATTCGAGCCCGGCGGACGATCGGCGCGCATCGACATTCTTTTCACCGAGCTGCGCGGGTTCCTGCCCGACCTGCTGGGCCGCGTGCTGGAGCATCAGAAGAGCAAGCCCGAGCCGTTGCCGCTCGAAGGTCCGTTTCCCGCCGAGGCGCAGCGCCGGCTGGGCGAGGAACTGATCCGCCGGATCGGCTTCGACTTCCATCACGGCAGGCTCGACGTGTCGGCTCATCCGTTCACCGGCGGAACGGCCGACGATGTGCGCATCACCACGCGCTACGACGAGGCGGATTTCGCCCGCTCGCTGATGGGAGTGCTGCACGAAACCGGACACGGTCTCTACGAGGCCGGCCTGCCCAAGGCCTGGCGCCGCCAGCCGGTCGGCAACGCGCGCGGCATGACCCTGCACGAGAGCCAGTCCCTGCTGATGGAGATGCAGGCCTGTCGCAGCGACGCCTTTCTCGAGTTTGCCGCCCCGCGCATGCGCGCCGCCTTCGGCAAGGCGGGGCCGGCCTGGACCGAGGAGAACATCCATCGGCTCTACACGCGCGTGGCGCCGGGTTTGATCCGCGTCGATGCCGACGAGGTCACCTATCCGCTGCACATCATGCTGCGCTACCGGCTGGAGCGGGCGATGCTGGCGGGCGACCTCGCGCTGGCCGACCTGCCAGGCGCCTGGAACGACGGAATGCGGGAATTGCTGGGCATCATGCCGCCGGACGATTCGCTGGGTTGCCTGCAGGACATCCATTGGCCGGATGGCGGCTGGGGTTATTTCCCGACCTACACGCTGGGCGCGCTGGCCGCTGCCCAGCTTTTCGCTGCCGCCCGCCGTGCCCATCCCGGCCTGATGGACGCCATCGGGCAGGGCGATTTCGCCCCGCTGCTGGGCTGGCTGCGCGCCAATGTCCACGGCAAGGGCTCGATTGCGACGACCGACGAGATCCTGGCCGAGGCCACCGGGGCGCCGCTCAGCGCCGCCGCCTTCAAAGCCCATCTGGAAAGCCGCTACCTGCAGGCGTAAGAGGGACCCATGCTCGACCTCCGTCCGAACTGCGAATGCTGCGACAAGGACCTGCCCAACGGCGCGTCCGACGCCCTGATCTGCACCTTCGAGTGCACTTTCTGCGCCGACTGCGCGCAAACCCGCCTGGGCGGCCATTGCCCGAACTGCGGCGGCGATCTGGTCAAGCGGCCCACCCGCCCGGAGAGGGCGCTGGCCAAGTTCCCGGCCTCCACCAAACGGGTTCGCAAGGACCATGAGGCCTGTCGGCAGGTCGCCTAGCCGGAGGAATCCTTTGCGTTACATCAGCACCCGCCACGGCTCGCAGGGCAATCCCGCGCCGCTCGGCTTCGAGGACATCATGCTGGCGGGCCTTGCCCGCGACGGCGGCCTCTATCTGCCCGCCGAGTGGCCGCAGTTCTCGAAGGCCGAGATCGCGGCCCTCCAGGGCCTCGGCTACG
>JBILYJ010000206.1:0-8277 GCA_044377795.1 Reyranella sp.
GGTCGACGGCGGTCAGCAGGGTCGCGGTGGACACCACGGTCCAGTCGCAGAGGTCGTAGCGGCGGCTGAGCTTGTCGCGCACCGCCGCCTCGGCCGCGCCTTCGGGCAGCTTGGAGCGCTCCCACATGGCGAGGTTGGGCCGGCGGGTCAGCAGCAGGCTGCGCACGCCGCCGTGCAGGCCCGCGCCCGTCACCTCGTCCGGACCGGTGCCGGTGCGGTCGCCGCTCGCCTGCCAGAGGCCGATCACCTGCGAATCGTAGGCGCCCTCGAAGCCGGGCCAGGCGGCCGCACAGAGATCGAGGAACTCCGGCCAGTTCGGTTCGGGAACGGCGAACCAGCGGAAGGCGTAGTTGCCCTGGCGGATCGGCGGCACCGTGTCGGTCGGACGAAGCGTCGGCGTCAGGGTCTCGCTGGTCACGGCGCGGATGTCGTCCCCGGCCCCCAGCAGCGCGCTTTCGGCGGCGGCCGCCGTGACTCCCTGCGGCCAGGCGCTGATCGCCTGCACCTCGTCGCGTGGCCGGCCGATCTGGCTGCGCCAGGCGCCGTAGACATGGCCACCTGCGTCGGCGACCCGCCGCGCGCCATCGCCGGCGAGCCGGTCGGCAACCGCCTGCCAGCGACGCGGGGCTGCGGCGATGCGGTGATGAACGAAGGTAGCGCTCAAGCGACTTCGGCCTTGTGCCGGCTGAGCGTGAAGCCTTCGTAGCCGCCGGCCGTGACCTCGTCGCAGCGCCTCTTGTAGCGGTCGAAGCCGCCGACATAGGGCATGAACACGCGCGGCTTGCCGGGAATGTTGGCGCCGACGTACCAGGAATTGGCCAGCGGATAGAGGGTGCTGTCGGCCACCGCATTGACGTGCCCGACCCAATCGGCCTCGGCCTGCGGCGACGGTTCGATGCGGTCGAGCTGGTGCTTGCCCAGATGCTCGAGCGCATCGGCGATCCAGTCCACGTGCTGCTCGATCGAGGCGATCATCTGCGTCTTCACGCCGGGGCTGCCGGGGCCGGTGACCACGAACATGTTGGGGAAGCCCGAGACCATCAGGCCGAGATAGGTGAGGGGGCCACCCTCCCAATGGTCGGCCAGCACCGCACCGTCGCTGGTCCTGATGTCGATCTCGCGCAGCGCGCCGGTCATGGCATCGAAGCCGGTGGCGAAGACGATGGCGTCGAGCTCGTACTCCTTCTTGCCGGTGCGCACGCCCTTCTCGGTGATCTCCTGGATCGGGTCGCTGCGCACGTCGACCAGCTCGACGTTGTCGCGATTGTAGGTCTCGTAATAGTTCGTATCGAGGCAGAGCCGCTTGGTGCCGATCGGATGGTCCTTGGGCGCCAGCAGTTCGGCCGTCCTCTTGTCCTTCACGATGCCGCGGATCTTGTTGCGCGCGAACTCCGAGGCCGTGTCGTTGGCCTCCTTGTTCACCAGGAGATCGGTGTAGGTATAGAGGTAGCTGATGCTGCCGCCCTCCTGCCACTTGGCCTCGTAGGCGGCGTTGCGCTCCTCCTCGGTGACGTCGAGCGCCGACTTGGTCGGACGCGGATAGCCGCCGATCGCGAAGGGTGTGTCGTAGGCGGCGCGCCGGCGTGCCGGATACTCGGCCTTGTGCCGGCTCTCGCGCTCTTCCTCCATCGGCGCGTTGCGCGCCGGCAGGCTGAAATTGGCGGTCCGCTGGAAGACGTGCAGGTGCTTCGCCTGCCGGGCGATCAACGGGATCATCTGGACGCCCGAGGAGCCCGTGCCGATGACGCCGACCCGCAGCCCGGTGAAGTCGACCCCCTCATGCGGCCACAGGCCCGAATGGTACCACTTGCCCTTGAAGCTCCCGATCCCCTTGAAGTCGGGCACGCGCGGCGTCGAGAGATTGCCCGCCGCCATGATGCAGTAGCGCGCGCGGACCACCTCGCCCTTGTCGGTGCGCAACGTCCATTCGTTGGTCGCACTGTCGAAGGTGGCGGCCTTGATGCGCGTGTCGAGCTGGACGTCGCGGCGCAGGTCGAAGCGGTCGGCGACATGGTTGATGTATTTCAGGATCTCGGGCTGCGTGCCGTAGCGTTCCGGCCACTTCCACTCCTGCTGAAGCTCGTCCGAGAAGCTGTAGGAGTATTCCAGGCTCTCGACGTCGCAGCGCGCGCCCGGATAGCGGTTCCAGAACCAGGTGCCGCCGATTCCGGAGCCGGCCTCATAGGCCCGGACCTTGAGGCCCAGCTTGCGCAGGCGATGGATGGCGTAGAGGCCGGCCAGTCCGCCGCCCACGATGGCGACATCAAGGGGCGCGACATCGAGCTGACGAGGCGCGGGCGTGTGGGAAGCATCGGGCATGCGACGGCTCCGGGTGTGATTTTTGCTCTGCGAGAGGTGTCCGACGGGCTTGCACGATCAGCGTCGACCCGACCGTTCGTTTTGGCAAGCGCGGCAAGCACGAATGCGGAACTGCCGACCGTCATGCAGTGCGCGCGTTGCAGCAAGTCGACGCCCCTGCGTGAAGATCGTTGGCCCGCCAAATGTTTCCGCCTTATTCTTTTTTCATGACGACAGCGCGAAACCCCGGATGAGAACGGCAGGATAGGTCGTGGATCAGTCGGTGCCGCCGCCCTCCCTGAAGACACCGCCCGCATCGCCGGCGGTCGGCGTGAGGCCCCCTGTGCGGGCGAGCCGGACATCCGGCCTCATCCGGGTCCTGTTGCGGCCGCGCTTCATCGTCGTCGGCCTCCTGCTGCTCGCGGCGGTCGCCTATGGCGGCCGCGAGGTCCATCTGCGTCTCACCCATGTCTACGAATACGATGCCCGCGTGACCGCCGACATCGTGACGGTGTCGAGCCGCGCCGAGGGCTGGATCGTCGACCTCGTGGTGCGCGAGGGCCAGCGCGTCGAGGCCGGACAGACCCTCGTGAAGATCGACGACCGCGCGGCCAAGCTGCGGGTCGACGGCCTGCGCGCGCAGATTGAAGGCGTCCGGGTCGAGCGGGCGCGGCTGCGCGCCGAACGCAAGCTCGACCAGAACCAGGCCGATGCCGCGATGCGTACGCGCACCTCGACCATCATGGTCCGCGAGAAGGCGCTGGCCGCGCTGCAGGCCGATCTCGATTTCGCCAGGCTCGAACTCGATCGCAGCCGGACCCTGTTCGCCAGCAAGGTCGTCAATGAGCGGCAGCTCCAGATGGCGCAGGCGGCGGTCACGAAGTTCGAGATCCAGATTCTGCAGCTCCAGGCCGAGCATGAGCAGGCCGAAGGCAGTCTCGGCGAGGCGCGGGTCGGCCATGACCGGCTGGGCGTGATCGATGCGCAGATCGAGGCGCTGACCCATCAGGTCGCCGCGCTGGCGGCGCAAATGCGCCAGCAGCAGGTGGATGTCGAGGACCGTACGATCAAGAGCCCGATCCCGGCCGTGATCGACCGCACCTTCACCCTGCCGGGGGAGTATGTGGCGGCGGGCCAGCGCATCCTGATGCTGCACAATCCCGACGAGGTCTGGGTCGAGGCCAACATCAAGGAGACGCAGGTCGGCAAGCTGAAACTCGGCCAGACCGTGCGCGTTTCCGTCGACGCCTATCCCAACGATACCTTCGTCGGCCGGGTCGCGCGGATCGGCAGCGCCACGACGGCACGCTTCGCCCTGCTGCCCACCCCGAACCCGTCGGGCAATTTCACCAAGATCACGCAGCGCGTGCCGGTGAAGATCGACATGGTCCAGATGCCGAAGCCGCTGACCCCCGGCATGATGGTCGAAGTCGACATTGACATTCGGTAGGGCCGTGACCCCTCCGTCGGCGAACACGCCGACACCTCCCCATTTGAATGGGGAGGCGCCCGAACACTTTCTTCCCCATTCAAATGGGGAAGTGCCCCGTCTTACGGGGCGATGGGGTCATGATCCATGAGCACCGCCGCCGTCCCCCTGCAGACCGCCGCGGCGCTCACGGAGCGCTACGGGCCCTCCTATCGCTGGCTGGTCACCATCACCGGCATGATGGGCGTCGTTTCCATGGTGCTCGCCATGACCACGGTGAACGTGGCGGTGCCCGACGTCATGGGCGCCTTCGGCATCGGTCAGGACAAGGCGCAGTGGATGTCGTCGGCCTACATGGCGACGATGACCGCAGGCATGCTGATCAATGCCTGGCTGAGCGGCGTCCTGGGTGAACGCCGCACCTTCGTGGGCGCGCTGTTCTTCTTCTCGGTGGGTGCGCTGATGGGCGGCTCGGCGCCGACCGAGGACGCGCTGATCTTCGCCCGCGTCCTGCAGGGCTTCAGCGCCGGAGTCGCGCAGCCGCTGGTGATGGCCACGATCTTCACCGTCTTTCCGCCGGAGCGCCGCGGCATGGCGATGGGCGTGTTCGGCCTCGGCGTCGTCTTTGCGCCGGCCATCGGCCCGACCCTCGGCGGTCTGATGATCGAGTACTTCTCCTGGCGCTACGTCTTCTTCATTTCGCTGCCCTTCTGCGTCATCGCGGCCGTCATGGGCATGGTCTTCATGCCGACCCGGTCGATCCCCAAAGTGATTCCGCCGTTCGACTGGCTGGGCTTCGCCCTGCTCTGCACGGCGCTGTTCGGCCTGATGACCGGCATCGCCGACGGTCAGCGCGAGGGCTGGAGTTCCGATGCGATCGTGTTCCGGCTGGTTCTGGGCGCCGCCGCGACGGTCGCCTTCGTCTTCTGGGAGCTCCACACGCCCCGCGCGCTGCTCGACGTGCGCATCTTCGGCAATGTCGAGTTCGCCGCCGCCGCCCTCATCGCCTTCATCTTCGGCGCCGGCATGATGGGCTCGACCTACATCATCCCGGTCTTCGTGCAGACCATCATCGGCTTCACGCCGCTGGTGGCCGGGCTGATGATGATGCCGGCCGGCATCATGCTGGCCTTCATCTTCCCGCTGGCCGGGCGCCTATCCGATGCCATGCCGGCCTCGACCATGATCATCGGCGGGCTGGTCCTGTTCGCCGCCGGCTTCGCCTGGATGACGACCGCCGACGTCGACACGACCTTCTGGACACTGGTCTGCATGGTCATGCTGTCCCGGTTGGGACTGGGCTTCATCAATCCCAGCCTCAACGCCTCGTCGCTCAAGGCCCTGCCGGCGGACAAGGTGCGCCAGGGCTCGGGCGTCGCCAACTTCATGCGCCAGCTCGGCGGCGCCTTCGGCATCAACGGGATGGTCGCCTTCTTCGAGATCCGCACGCGCTTCCATGCCGATGCGCTGACGGGGACCCAGGACTGGGGCAACCGCACGACCGAGCGGATGCTGACGCAGCTCGAGCATCTCCTGCAGAGGAGTGGCCTGCCGCACCAGCAGCAGAAGGCGGGCGCGATCGACTACCTGGCGACGATCGTGCAGAGCAAGGCCCAGATCATGGCCTTTTCCGACACGTTCATCGTGGTGGGCGTGGTCGCGCTGGCCGCCCTGATTCCCGCGGCGATGCTGTCGCGTTCGCAGCGCCGGTCGCGCGGATGAGTCACACGATGCGGCTCGTCTTGTCGCCCCAGTAACGGTCGCGCAGCAGGCGCTTGTAGAGTTTGCCGGTCGGCAGGCGCGGCAGCTCGTCCTCGAAATCGACGGAGCGGGGCACCTTCTGCCGGGCGAGATGCTGGCCGCAGAAGGCGATCAGCTCCTCGGCGGTGGCGCCCGTCTTCGGCACGCCCGGCATGAGCTGGACGACCGCCTTCACCTCCTCGCCGAGATCGGCGTTGGGGACGCCGAACACCGCCGCGTCGGCCACCTTGGGATGGGTGATCAGCAGGTTCTCGCATTCCTGCGGGTAGATGTTCACGCCGCCGGAAATGATCATGAAGGTCGCGCGGTCGGTCAGGTAGAGGTAGCCGTCGGCATCGACATAGCCGACGTCGCCCACCGTGCTCATCGTGCCGTCCTCGGAGCGCGCCTCGCGTGTCTTGGCGGGGTCGTTGAAGTACTCGAACGGCGTCGCGGTCTTGAACCACAGGGTCCCGGCCGTGCCGGCGGGCAGCGGCTTCATGTCATCGTCGAGCACGTGCAGTTCGCCCAGGAGGACGCGTCCCACCGTACCCTTGTGCGCCAGCCATTCCTGCGAGT
This sequence comes from Reyranella sp., assembly GCA_044377795.1. Lineage (GTDB taxonomy): Bacteria > Pseudomonadota > Alphaproteobacteria > Reyranellales > Reyranellaceae > Reyranella. Next base: position 6,047 of record JBILYJ010000206.1, read on the forward strand.
TGCAGGCGGTGAAGCCCAGCCCCTCGGTGGCGCCGTAATATTCGTGGATGATCGGGCCCCACCAACCGATCATCTGTTCCTTCACCTGGACCGGGCAGGGCGCCGCCGCATGGATGGCGATCTCCAGCGAACCGAGTTCGTACCGCTTCCGCGTCTCCTCCGGCAGCTTCAGCATCCGCGAGAACATCGTCGGCACGAGCTGGCTGTGCGTGACGCGATGCTTTTCGATGAGCTGCAGGTAATGCTCGGGGTCGAAGCGCTCCATGATGATCACGGTGCCGCCCATGCGGATCGTGAGGTTCACCGCCGCCTGCGGCGCCGAATGGTAGAGCGGCGCCGGCGAGAGGTAGATCATGCCTTCGCGGTACTGCCAGAGCTTCAGCAGGAAGGAGAAGATCGGCAGGAGCTGCGACGGCGGCTGTTCGGCCAGCGGCCGTACGATCCCCTTCGGCCGTCCCGTCGTGCCGGACGAGTAGAGCATCGCGGTCCCGAGCGATTCGTCGCCGATCGGCGTCGCGGGCAGGCCGGCCGTCGCCTCCGCGAGATTGACGATCTTCGCGCCGCCGGCCGATCCGCCACCGGGCCCGTCGACGACGATGCAGAGCGATATCCCCGGACAGTGCGCCAGGGCCGCGAGGGCCACGTCCCGCTTGGCCTGGGAGGTGATGAGCACTTTCGAGGCGCTGTTGTTCAGGATGTAGGCCAGCTCGTCGGCCGTCAGGAACGAATTCACGCACGTGTAGTAGGTGCCGGCGCGCTCGCCGGCGGTGCAGCACTCCACGTAGCGCGCGTTGTTTTCCATGAAGATCGAATAGTGGTCGAGCCGCTTCACGCCATGGGCGCGCAGCAGGTGCGCCAGCCGGTTGCTGCGCGCTTCGAGTTCACCATAGGTCACGGTCTCGCCGCTGCCGGCCATGATCACCGCAGGATGGGACGCCTGCGTCGTCGCGTGTTTGCCCGGGTACATTTTGTTTCCTCCTCCCAAACTATAGACGGCGTACCGGGGCTGCGCCAAAGTCCGCGCATGCTCGATTCATCGCTCAAGTCCAAGATCATGGACGAAGTCGATCGCCGCTTCGACGATCAGACGAACGTAACGGCCGACCTGGTGCGGATTCCCTCGACCCGGTTCCAGGAGGCGCCGGCGCAGGACATGATGGCGCGCCTGTTCAAGGAAGACGGGCTGGGCATCGACCGCTGGCAGATCAAGATCGATGACCTCAAGCACCTGCCGGGCTACTCGCCGCACTCGCTGGACTATGACGATGCCTGGAACGTGGTCGGCGCCTGGCGTCCGTCCAATCCAAAGGGCCGGTCGCTGATCCTCAACGGCCACATCGACGTGGTGCCCGAGGGGCCGCACGAGATGTGGACGCGCAATCCCTACGACGCCTACGTCAAGGACGGCTGGATGTACGGCCGCGGCTCGGGCGACATGAAGGCCGGGCTGATCCTGAACGTCTTCGCGCTGCGTGCGCTCCGTGCGCTGGGCTACATGCCGGCGGCCGACGTCTATCAGCAGTCGGTGGTCGAGGAGGAGTGCACGGGCAACGGCGCGCTCGCCTGCCTGCAGCGCGGCTATCGCGCCGAGGCGGCGCTGATCCCCGAGCCGTCGGGCTGCACCCTCACCGTGGCGCAGGTCGGCGTCATGTGGTTCCAGGTCAAGGTCACCGGCCACCCGGTCCATGTCTACAAGGCCGATGCCGGTTCGAATGCGATCGAATCGGCCTTTCGCCTGATCCAGCAGCTGCGCGAACTCGAGAAGAAGTGGAACGCGCTGAAGGCGCACGACAAGCATTATTGCGACCATCACCATCCGGTGAACTTCAACGTCGGCAAGATCGCCGGTGGCGACTGGGCGAGTTCGGTCCCGTCCTGGTGCACCTTCGACATGCGCGTGGGTGTGCTGCCGACCCAGACGCTGAAGGAGTGCCGGCAGGAGGTCGAGGACACGATCCGCCAGGCCGCGGCCAACGATCCCTTCCTCGGCAACAACCTGCCGACCGTCAGCTGGGAAGGCTTCCAGGCCGAGCCCTACGTGCTCAAGAACCACGAGCATGTGCGCGACGTCCTGGCGGGGGCGCACAAGACGGTGTTCGGCGCCGAACTCGACGACCGGCGGACCACCGGCACGACCGATGCCCGCTTCTTCGGCCTCTATGCCGGCCTGCCGGCCCTGGTCTACGGGCCGCAGTCCGACGACGTCCACGGCTTCGACGAGCGGGTGAACC
>JBILYJ010000261.1:0-7109 GCA_044377795.1 Reyranella sp.
ACATCCAAAGCGCCGGATATGCTCACGTCAAAACGTGAAACGCTCTAGGCGATAGGCAGTGCCCGCACATACTCCCTGTCGTCAGAGAGCCTCCTGACGTGCGACGCCAAGCAGAGCGACGGCCAAGGTGAGATATCCTTGGCGAATTTCTCTACATGGGCTCGAATGGCAAACGCTCTCTAGACTGTCGAGACTTGGCCTATAGGAGCACGCGATTTTTGGACCACGCAATTTCGAATCCCGCTAGATGTTTAGTCCCGCCATTTGCTGGAGCGAATCGAGGGTGAAGCGATCCGGCTCCTTTGTCCAGAGCTTGCAGATCTACTCGTACGGCGCGAGGCCTTTGAGGGTCTTGAGGCGCTTGGCGAAATTGTAGGCTGTGACGAAGTCGGCGAGATGGCTTCGAAGCTGATCGTGGGTTTCGCAATACAAGCGTTTGACCGTTGCATCCTTGATCGTTCGATTCATGCGCTCGACTTGGCCGTTGGTCCAGGGATGCTTGGGCTTGACAAGACTATGGTCGATATAGGCCTTGGCGCAGGCATATTCGAAGGCGTGAGCTCGGAAGGGCTCCTTACGAGCGATCAACTCCTTGATCTCGGCCGCCGTCCAACTCGTGCCACGGGGATCGGTGAAGTGCAGACCGTTGTCGGTGAGCACGGTATGGATCTTGTAGAGAACAGCGGCGATCAGGTGTAGCAGGAACTCTCTCGAGACGGCCGTGGTGGCCTTCTCGTGCAGCTCGGTGAAGGCGAACTTTGAAGTTCGGTCGATGGCCACGAAGAGATAGAGGTGCCCCTCCTGGGTGCGAACTTCGGTGATATCGACGCGGAAGTAGCCGATCGGATAGGCCTTGAATTTGCGCTTCTTGACCTTCCCGTCTTCGACGGCCGGCAGCCGCGAGATGCAGTGGCGCTGGAGGCAGCGGTGCAAAGACGAACGGGTCAGGTGCGGTATCGTGGCCTGAAGGGTGTAGAGGCAATCGTCGAGCGGCAAGAGCGTGTGCTTGCGGAAGACGACGATGATCGCCTCGTCCTCGATCGAAAGCACTGTCGACTTCGCTTCCTTCGGCCCCGTCTTTAGATCACCGACAGAACCGCGCTTCTTCCACTTGGCAACAGTCTTGGGATTGCTGCCGTATCGTTTGGAAAGGCTCCTCAGGCTCTCTTGACTATGCTGTATCTCTTGACGGATCGTCTCTGTCGTTGTGGCACAGCCGTGAAGAACTTGTCCCATAGCGCATCCCTCAAATCGCCTGACAAGGGTGCACCATCAAATCCCGGCATCAAACATCTAGGCTTTGTCGAGCGAACGGAGTGCAGCACGGTCTACGATCACTCCAATGAATAAAGCGATCAGCACCCACTCCATGAGATAGGTCGTATCCAGCGAGTTGTGCGGATAGCGCCCGTATACGCCCAAACGAAACCATTCGACACCATGAGACAGCGGGTTGGCCTCAGACCAGACTCGGAAGCGAAGCGGCTGAAGGTCGACTATGGTAAATACACCCGACAGGAACACCAGCCCCCGGGTCACAACCGCAAATATTGTGCTCCATATGGTGAGATAACGCGTGATCACATTGTTAATCATGCCGACGCCCATTCCCAGCAGGATCAACAAGATGATTGGCTGGGCACAAGTAACGATGGAATATGGACGGGCACGCTCGATGCCCCACAACCACATGCCAACGAAGATTGCCACCATCATCGCAATCCATATGGGCGCATTGACGAGTATCGAGGCAATGTAGACATCCAGCGCCGACGTACCGGGCAACCTGGTTCGCGGCCCCGTCGCCGTGCCTCGAGTCCGGGTAGATAGCCGAATAAAGAGGAAGTATGGGAGCACACCCGTCGCGATGAACAGGAAGAGCGACGTCCCATAACTAGCCTCTCTTCCCCTGAAGAGGCCCCTGAGAACATACATTCCTCCAATCACGACGAGTGGCTCGAGGAGGGCAAGAATAAATCCCAGCCGGCTTCCACGGCTATATTGGCTCATGATTTGGCCCATGCTGAGCCAAACAAGGCGCCACCAGTTGGATACTGCTATTGCATAACCGAGAGCCAAACTACATTGCCTTCCAGATATCCGTGCGCAAGCGCATTCCAGGAAATGTCAGATGTTCATATTCTATTTGGCCTTCACGTGGTTTTCCAACCATCTGGCCTGGACAGCACTCGGCATATTCATCTTCGTAACGACGATTGTGCTTGTGTTAAAACTAGATCGCGACCGCTGAAGGGTGAGCCATCCTCATGTCAGATGCTCCTTAATGGAACGGCTCACGAGAAGCGCAATCGTCCAGAGAAGCAGGCAGGCAATCGCAACGGTCAGGGTCGCAACCGCTCGCCGCGGGTAAGTGGACATCTGAGGAAGCACCGGCTGCATGAAGGCAACGACAAACATTCGTTTCGTCGCGGCATTCGACCTCGCCTGCTCCAATGATTGCACGGTCGAAGTCAGAAGAGTCTGCGCGAACTGTCTTTCCAGATCGAGCTGTTCATAGCGGGCGACAGCCTTAGAAATGGAACTGTCACCCGATGTTGCCGTCGAAATCTGATTTTCAACAGCCTTCAGTTGCTCTTCCGTCGCCCTCAGACGCATCTGGAGTGTCCGCATTGGGGCTGCATTGGCCCCTATGCCCTGATTCTTGAGAAGTGAGATGTCGGTCTGAATCTGGGCGATGGAACTGCGAATGTTGGACGCTACGGTGGCGTTGGCCATGACTACGCTGCTGTTCGGTTCGATCAGTCCCGACTTGTCTCTGTATTCGGCCAATTCAGCACGGACCGCCTTCAGCCGTTCCTCGGCGCGTTTCACCTCGGCTTCGGCGTACTGGAGTGCCTCCCGCTGCGGCCGCTGCGCGACCTCGTTGATCAAATTCTCCCCGAGAGAGAGCAAGGTCTTGGAGATCAGAAACGCGTCATCAGCGGTAAAGGCACGAACTTCGGCCCAAGCTATGCCCGTGACCTGATCAAACTCGGCCGTCACCATGTTCTTCCAGTAGCGGGCAAACTGCTCGATCGGCACAGACGCATCGATGCGGGAGGCAAAATCGATAAAAGGCCGCGAATAGAGTTCGCGAATTTTAATACTCGATTGCAGCTCCTCGACCGCCTGCTGGCTCGTCATATACTCCGTCACCATATAATTCTCGGTCGGCTTCGATGACGTGGAGGTGCCAATCAGAGACGTCATATCTGACGTCGCAGCAGAGGTGCTAACGCTACTACTCGTGTCTCGAACGGCGAACCGGAACTGCACGACGTACTGATCGGAGGCGTAGACGAAGTAATAGACGCCCGCGAAGATGGTCGGTAGCAGAACGCAAAGGATAAATGACAGGTAGCCCCCGACGGGACGTCTTCTTCTTCGACGCGGCAATTCGAATGTCGGCGCGTCAACAGAAGCCTCAGCAGGCGCCGCTCGGGCATAAAGGGGCGTTGCTCCGGGCGAACGCAACACTGGCTCGCTTCCGGTCTCCAGGACATGAACGGGCGATTTCTGGGCTTCGCCCGCCAGATTCGACCGGGCTCCCGAAGCCTCGCTGCCGGACGCGCTGGCTTGCGCGCGCCCATGTTTGTCCTTCGGCGCCTTTTCCGTCTCATTGTCCCCGCCGGCGTGAATCGACTCCAGCAGCGACAGGTGCTTCGGGTTTTCTAGCTTCGACATGGAACTCCGTGGCCACGCGATCTACTGGCCAACTGACTGCACCGGCGCACTACCCTATGACCATAGAACAGGGGGCTCATTTCGGGTTCGGCAGTTCAATTACGATAGTCCGAGGGTCGCATAATGCCGGAATAGCCGCAACACCGATAAGGCTGCCTTTCGACCGGAAAGACATCAGATTGCCCCCTTCGCGCCTTGGCCCCGTACGTTTGGCGGCGTCGAGGACATGGACTGCCGCCAGTATTGCCTTCCTGACCGCCTTGCGGGCGGACATCCCTGCTGCGGCCTACGCCTCAAGAGGCGCCGCCGTGCATGTGCATTTCCCAACAAGCGAGGATTCAGCGCCGTTTTGAGGCGCCATTTGCAAATCACTTGCCTGGGGCGCGTGTGCAGCGCGCGGCAACCAGCAGGGTAAGCCCATCCTCCCCCCGGGCACAACCCGCAGGCCTGTTTGGACGCACCCGCCAGTCTGGTCGGGCGTTCGAGCGCCGCTTCGGCCACCAACTTCTGCCGCATTTCGAGACCTCGAAAAGCGGCAGAGCCTCAGACCTGCGCAATCGGTCTCGCAGGGGCCGGCATCCTTCTAGGGCTTCGTGAAACCCTTCTCCTCCAGGATCGCAACCAACTGTTCGACGGCCGCTTCGACTGAGAGCTGGGCGGTCTTGAGGTGAACATCAGGATGTTCTGGCGCTTCGTATGGCGAGCCTATACCGGTGAAATTCATAAGCTCTTGCCGGCGGGCCTTCTTGTAGAGTCCCTTCGGGTCGCGCTCCTCGCATACGTCGAGAGGAGCATCGACAAACACCTCGAGAAATTCGTCCTTGCCCATGAGACCGCGCGCAGCCTCACGCTCGCTTCGGAACGGGGAAATGAACGATACGATGACCAGCAGCCCGGCATCGACCATCAACCGCGACACTTCCGCAACACGTCGGATGTTCTCGACACGATCGGCATCCGTAAAGCCCAGATCCCGATTGAGCCCGTGGCGAACGTTGTCTCCATCGAGGACGTATGTGTGCCGTCCCAGGCTGAACAGCCGCTTTTCCAGTGCCGTCGCGATCGTCGATTTGCCCGAGCCCGAAAGGCCCGTGAACCAGATCACCGCGGCTTTCTGGCCCTTCTGTTCCGCCCGCGCCGCGCGGCTCACCTCAAGGCTTTGCCAGTGAATGTTGCTGGCGCGGCGTAGGGCAAAATCAATCAGGCCCATGCCGATCGTCTGATTCGTAATGCGATCGATCAGAATGAAGCTGCCGGCCTCACGACTCTCCGAATAAGGCTCGAAGGCGACTGCCTTGTCCAAGGACAGATTGCACAGCCCTATCTCGTTGAGCTGCAATGTCTTGGCGGCCGAATGCTCCAGCGTATTGATGCTGACTTTGTGCTTCAGTGCCGTCACCGTCGCCTGCGCGGTGCTGGTGCCCATCTTCATGAGATAGCTCCGCCCGGGAAGAAGCTCTTCGGGCGCCATCCAGAGCAAATGCGCGACAAATTGGTCGGCAATGGCGACGGGAGCATCGGCGGCGCAGACCACGTCGCCGCGGCTGACATCGATCTCCCGGTCCAGCACCAATGTTACGGCCTGGCCGTGGACGGCGGTCTCAAGGTCGCCATCCATGGTGACGATGCGCGTGATGGTCGCCTCTTGAGCGGAAGGCAGGACCTTGATCCGATCAGACGGCTTCACTGCTCCGCTGTTGATCGTACCGGCAAATCCCCTGAAGTCAGCGTTGGGCCGGTTGACCCACTGCACGGGCATCCGGAACGGCCGTGACGCAGCCTCACGGCCAAATTCCACAGTCTCCAGATAAGGGAGAAGCGCTGGCCCACGGTACCAAGGCATATGCTTGCTCGGCGCAACGACATTGTCGCCACGCAACGCAGATATGGGAATGGCTTCTACCTCAGCCAGTCCGAGTTCCTTGGCAAAGGCCATGTACTTGGCAACATAGGAATCGAAAACTCCCTGATCATACCGGACCAGGTCCATCTTGTTGACGGCGAGCACGATATGGCGAATGCCGAGCATCGAGCATATGTAGGAGTGTCGACGTGTTTGCGTGAGCAATTCACTGCTGCGATGCACGTCGGCCAAGATGATGGCGAGATCTGCAGTCGACGCACCCGTCGCCATGTTACGCGTATACTGTTCGTGGCCAGGCGTATCGGCGACGATGAATTTCCGCCTGTCGGTTGCAAAGAAACGATAGGCAACATCGATAGTAATGCCTTGCTCGCGTTCTGCCGAAAGCCCGTCGACCAGCAGCGCAAAATCAAGCTCGCCGCCCTGGGTTCCGACACGCGCGCTCTCTGTCTTCAAGCTGTCGAGTTGGTCGTCCAACAGCATCTTGCCTTCGTAGAGAAGCCTGCCAATCAAGGTGGACTTGCCATCATCGACGCTGCCGCACGTGATGAAACGCAGCAGATCCTTCTTCTCCTGGGCACGCAGGTAGATGTCCAGGGCGGACGAATCTCCGTTCATCAGAAATAGCCTTCCTGCTTCTTCTTCTCCATAGAACCCGCGCTGTCACGATCGATCATGCGACCCTGACGTTCCGAGTTCCTGGCACGCAGCATTTCTTCGAGAATCGCCGGCATGTTGTCCGCGTCGCTTTCGATCGCGCCCGTGAGCGGATAGCAACCAAGCGTACGGAAACGAACCTTCCTCATTTGCGGGCGCTCCCCCGGCTCCAGAGGAAGGCGGTCGTCATCGACCATGATCAGCATGCCGTCACGCTCGACCACGGGGCGTTCCTTCGCGAAGTACAGCGGCACCACCGGAATTTTCTCAAGGTAGATATATTGCCACACATCCAGTTCGGTCCAGTTCGAGAGCGGGAAGACCCGGATGCTTTCGCCCTTGTTCTTTCGCGTATTGTACAGGCTCCAAGGCTCAGGGCGCTGGTTCTTCGGATCCCAGCGATGATGCTGAGAGCGGAAGGAAAAGATGCGTTCCTTTGCGCGGGACTTCTCTTCGTCGCGGCGGGCTCCACCGAGGGCGGCGTCGAAGCCATGTTGATCGAGCGCCTGGCGAAGCCCCTCGGTCTTCATGACATTCGTATGAATGGACGAGCCATGACTGAAGGGATTGATACCCTGTCGGACGCCATCGGCATTGATATGCACGATGAGATTCAGCCCAAGCCTGGTCGTGATCTCCTCGCGGAAGGCGATCATCTCCCGGAACTTCCAAGTAGTGTCCACGTGCATCACGGGAAAGGGTGGCTTGGCTGGATAAAACGCCTTCATCGCAAGATGAAGCATGACGGAGGAATCTTTGCCGATGGAGTAGAGCATCACCGGCTTTTCACACTCCGCAGCCACCTCACGCATGATGAAGATGCTTTCGGCCTCAAGGCGTTGGAGATGTGTCAACCGATGAGCGACTTCGAGCAATTGATCACTCCTGCTGTCGGGAGAGGCAC
>JBILYJ010000207.1:0-8235 GCA_044377795.1 Reyranella sp.
AGCTGATCATCGCCGGCGCCTCGGCCTATTCGCGCCACATCGACTGGGCGCGCTTCCGCAAGGTGGCCGACGAGATCGGCGCCTACTTCATGGTCGACATGGCGCACTATGCCGGCCTGGTCGCGGGCGGCGTCTACCCGAGCCCGCTGCCGCATGCCCATGTCGTGACGACGACGACGCACAAGACGCTGCGCGGCCCGCGCGGCGGCATGATCCTGTCGAACGACGCCGAGCTCGGGAAGAAGATCAACTCGGCGGTGTTCCCCGGCCTGCAGGGCGGTCCGCTGATGCACATCATCGCCGCTAAGGCCGTGGCGTTCGGAGAAGCCCTCAAGCCTGACTTCAAGATCTATGCGCAGAACGTGATCGACAATGCGCGCGCCCTGGCGGCGACGCTGACCGAGCGCGGCCTGAAGATCGTCTCCGGCGGTACCGACAGCCACGTCATGCTGGTCGACCTGCGGCCGAAGAACGCGACGGGCGTGTCGGCGGAGAAGGTGCTCGACCGCGCCGGCATCACGACCAACAAGAACAGCATCCCGGACGATCCGGAGAAGTACACGATCACGTCGGGCGTGCGCCTCGGAACGCCGGCTGGGACGACGCGCGGCTTCGGGGTGGCCGAGTTCCAGCAGGTCGGCCATCTGATCGCCGACGTGCTCGACGGTATCGCCAAGAACGGTCCGGACGGCGACGCCCAGGTCGAGGCCCAGGTTCGCGCCAAGGTCCATGCCCTTTGCGCGCGCTTCCCGCTCTACCGTGACTGACAAGGCGCAAAGCCGGAACAAATAGGGGAACCAGATGCGCTGCCCATTCTGCGGTCACGAGGACACACAGGTTAAGGACTCGCGGCCGACCGACGACAATTCGGCGATTCGCCGACGGCGCTACTGCCCCTCCTGCGGTTCGCGCTTCACGACCTTCGAGCGCGTGCAGCTGCGCGAGTTGACGGTGGTGAAGAAGAACGGGCAGCGCGTGCAGTTCGATCGCGACAAGCTGGCGCGTTCCATACAGGTCGCCTGCCGCAAGCGGCCGGTCGATCCGGAGCGGATGGAGCGCGTGGTGAACGGCATCGTGCGCCGTCTCGAGAGCTCCGGCGAAAGCGAGATTCCCTCGACGCAGATCGGCGAGCTGGTGATGGACGCGCTGCGCGCGCTCGATCCGGTGGCCTATGTGCGGTTCGCGTCGGTCTATCGCAACTTCCGCGAGGCCCGCGATTTCGAGGAGTTCATCTCCGACCTGGCCGATACCGCCCACTTCAAGGACTGACCCCGATGATGCGCGCGGCGCTCGCGCTGGCGCGGCGGTCGCTCGGCAGCACCTGGCCCAATCCCGCCGTCGGCTGCGTGATCGTGCGGGACGGGCACGTGATCGCCCGTGGACGGACGAGAGACGGTGGCCGGCCGCACGCCGAGGCCGACGCGATCGCGGAGGCGGCAGGGGCCGGCCTGTCGCTGAAGGGCGCCACGGTCTACGTCACCCTGGAACCCTGCTCGCATCACGGCCGCACCCCGCCCTGTGCCGACGCACTGGTGGCGGCCGGCATTTCACGCGTCGTGTCCGCGCTCGAGGATCCGGATCCGCGCGTGATGGGGCAGGGGCACGCGCGACTGAAGGCCGCCGGCATCGCCGTCGAGGTCGGCGAGGGCGCCGCCGACGCGGCCCTGATCAACGCAGGCTTCCTGTTACGCTTGCGTGAAGGCCGGCCGCTCTTTCACCTCAAGATGGCGGGCTCGCTCGACGGTCGCATCGCGACTGCCTCCGGCGAGAGCAAATGGATCACCGGCGAGGCCGCGCGCCGCGACGGGCACCGATTGCGGGCCCAGCACGACGCGATCCTGGTCGGAGCCGCGACCGCGGCCGCCGACGACCCGGAGCTCACCTGCCGTCTCCCGGGCCTTGCGGCACGCTCGCCCGTGCGCATCGTCCTCGATTCGCAGGCGCGGATGTCGCCCAGATCCAGACTGGCGACGTCGGCGCGGGTGACGCCGGTGTGGCTGGTCTGTACGAAGGCGGCACCGGCAGATCGCCGGGAGGCGCTGAACGAGCTTGGCGTGGAGATCGTCGAGGTCGATAGTGGCAGCGACGGTCGCATCGATGTCCTGGCGGCCGCACGGGCATTGGGCGGGCGTGGGCTGACACGGGTTCTCGTGGAAGGCGGCGGACAGGTCGCTGCGTCGTTCCTGAAGGCAGGCCTCGTCGACGGCATTTCGAGCTACCGGGCAGGCCTCGTCCTGGGTGGAGACAGCCGCTCTGCGGTTGGCGGGCTGGATTTTGCACGCCTCGGTTCCGCGCCCCGGTTCCGGCTGGTTTCGGCTCGGCCCCTGCAGGGCGACACGCTGGAAACCTGGCGGCGGGAGGACTAAGTAGCGCGCATGTTCACAGGCATAGTGACTGATATCGGCGAGATCGTCTCGGTCGACCCGGGCGGCAAGGAAGGCGACCGCCGGTTCGTGATCGCCACGAAACACGACATGACGTCGATCGCCATTGGCGCCTCGATCGCCTGCTCGGGCTGCTGCCTCACCGTGATCGAGAAGAAGGACGGCCGTTTCGCCGTGGAGGTCTCGGCGGAAAGTCTCGACAAGACGCACCTGGGGGACTGGACGGTCGGCAGCCGCCTCAACCTCGAATTGTCGTTGAAGCTCGGCGACGAGTTGGGCGGGCATCTGGTCTACGGTCACGTCGACGGCGTGGGCAAGATCGTGTCGATGATGCCGGAAGGCGGCAGCGTGCGCTTCGTGTTCGAGGCGCCGACCGAGGTGGCACGATTCGTTGCGGCGAAGGGCTCCATTGCAATCGACGGTACTTCGCTCACAGTCAATGAAGTGGACGGCAATCGCTTCGGGGTGAACGTGATTTCACACACCCAGGCGGTCACGACGCTGGGGCAGGCCCGGGTCGGCCAGAGGGTCAACCTTGAGGTGGATATGCTCGCGCGTTACGTTGCGCGATTGTTGGAGCATCAGAAAACATGAGTGCGCTCGAAAAGGACGCTTGGCGGGTCACCTTCGGCGAGGTGAAGGCCGCCGCCGAGGACATCATCGAGGAGGCCCGCAAGGGCCGGATGTTCATCCTCGTCGACGACGAGGATCGCGAGAACGAGGGCGACCTGGTGATCCCGGCGCAGTGGGCGACGCCCGACGCGATCAACTTCATGGCCAGGCACGCACGCGGCCTGATCTGCCTGGCCCTCACGCGCGAACGGGTCGAGCAGCTCGGCCTGCCGCTGATGTCGCAGAACAACCGCACCCGTCATTCGACGGCGTTCACCGTCTCGATCGAGGCGCGCGAGGGTGTGACCACCGGCATCTCGGCCGCCGATCGTGCGCGCACCGTCTCGGTCGCGATCGACCCGTCATGCGGACCGCAGGACATTGTGACCCCCGGCCACGTCTTCCCGCTGGTTGCCCGCGATGGCGGTACGCTGGAGCGCACCGGCCACACTGAGGCTGCCGTCGATCTCGCCCGTCTGGCGGGCCTCAATCCGGCCGGCGTGATCTGCGAGATCATGAACGACGACGGCACGATGGCCCGCCGCAACGATCTGATCACCTTCGCGCAGCGCCACGGGCTCAAGATCGGCACCATCGCCGACCTGATCGCCTATCGCCGCCGCTACGATTCGATCGTGAAGCGCATCAGTGAGACCAGGCTCGACAGTACCTGGGGCGGCGACTTCCGCTGCGTCGTCTATGTGAACAAGGTGACGATGGCGCAGCATGTCGCCCTGGTGAAAGGCGATCCCGCGGCGGGCGGTCCCGTCATGGTTCGTATGCATGCGGTCAACCTGTTCACCGACACGCTGGGGCAGCGCAGCGGCGGCCGGGGCGGCGAGATCGAGGCCTCGATGCGCGAGATATCGAAGGAAGGCCGCGGCGTCATCGTGCTGATCCGCGAGCCGCTCACGGTCGTTCTGGCCGAGCAGCGCCGCCGCGCCGGCGAGCCGATCGAGCCGTCGGGTCAGGAGTTGCGTGACTACGGCGTTGGAGCCCAGATCCTGCTCGATCTCGGCGTGAAGGAAATGGTGCTGCTCAGCAATTCGCAGAAGAGCGTCGTCGCTCTCGAGGGCTTCGGCCTCACGATCGTCGCCCAGAAGCCGGTTCCCGGCCGCGCAAAGGTCTGAACATGTCGACACGGACGGAAAATCCGACCGCCCGGCCGGCGGTCGCGGGCGTCAAGGGCGCGCGTATCCTGATCGTGGAGTCGCGCTACTATGCCGACATCGCCGATGCGCTCATCGAGGGCGCGGAGCGGGAGATCAAGAAGAACGGCGCGAAGTCGGAGCGCGTCGTCGTACCGGGCGCCTTCGAAATCCCCGGCGCGATTGCGCTGGCGGCCGGCAAGAAGGGCAGGCGCTACGACGGCTATGTCGCTCTGGGCTGCGTGATCCGGGGCGAAACCACACACTACGACTATGTCTGTGGCGAGAGCGCGCGGGGTCTGATGGATCTGGCTGTCCAGAAGAAGCTCGCCATCGGCTACGGCATCGTCACCGTCGAGAATATCGAGCAGGCGCGCGCCCGCGCCTACACCGACCGCGGCGACAAGGGCGGCGACGCGGCCCACGCCTGTCTCGCCATGGTGGCACTCGGCCGTCGCTGGAAGAAAACGTGAGTGACGCCAAGCCGGCCGGCCCCAGCCGTCGCCAGGCCGCACGGCTGGCGGCGGTGCAGGCACTCTACCAATGGCAGGAAGGGCAGGACGCCCCGGCAGAGATCGTCGAGCAGTTCCTGAAGGTCCGGACCGGAGAGGCGGGCGAGGGCGGCATGCGCCGCGACGCCGACCGGCCGTTGTTCAAGGACGTGGTCGAGGGTACCGCGAGCAAGCGCGACGAGTTGGAGGCGCTCGTGTCGGCGTCTCTGGCGCAGGACTGGACCTGGGCGCGCGTGGACCGTCTGGTGCGCGCCATTCTCCTCGCCGGCGCCTATGAGCTCGCGCACCGCCACGATGTGCCGTTGCGTGTCGTCATCAACGAGTATGTCGAGATCGCCCACGCCTTCTACGACAAGGGCGAGCCGAGCTTCATCAACTCCGTTCTCGACCGCGTGGCGCGCCAGGCGCGGCCGTCCGACCAGAAGTAGACAGTCATGGCGCGGGCGCGGCGGGTCGGCGAATTCGAACTGATCGCCCGCTACTTCGCGCCGCTCGCCCGTGAGTTCGAAGGGGCGGGCGGTCTCCAGAGCGACAATGCCTTTCTCGCCGCCGATGCACGCCACGACCTCGTCGTGAAGACCGATACGATCGTCGCGGGTGTCCATTTTCTGGCCGACGAACAGCCTCGACGCGTCGCTGCCAAGGCCTTGCGTGTCTGCCTGTCGGATCTTGCGGCCGGCGGCGCGGCACCGTTCGTCTACCAGCTCTCGCTCGCGCTGCCGACGCAATGGACGGAAAAATGGCTCGCGGCTTTCGCGAAGGGCCTCGCAAGCGACCAGCGACGCTACGGCATCGTCCTTTGCGGAGGCGACACGGTGGTGACGCCGGGACCGCTCACCATAACGATCACCGCGTTCGGCCGCGTTGCGCGCGGCAGGGGCATCGGTCGCGGCGGCGCGCGGGACGGGGACGAACTCTGGGTAAGCGGTACGATCGGCGACGGCGCGCTGGGACTTCTGGCGGTCCAGGGTGGACTGCAGGAATTGACGGCACGGCAACGCGTCTTTCTCGAGGATCGCTATCGTCTGCCGCGTCCCCGCCATGAGCTCGGGCAGCGTCTGGTTGGCGTGGCGAACGCGATGGCCGACGTCTCCGACGGACTGCTGGCTGACGCTGGCCACATCGCGGATGCTTCCAGCCTTGCGGTGAGCGTCGAGCGCGATGACGTGCCTTTGTCGCCGGCGGCCCGCGCGGCGGTGACAGCCGATCCCCGCCTGTGGGGAAATGTGCTTGGGGGCGGCGACGACTACGAACTCGTGATCGCTGCGCCATCCCGAAAGCGGGCGGCGCTGCAGGCCGCCGCGCGCCTTGCCGGTGGCAAGATCACCCGTATCGGTCGCTTTGCCCGCGGCGCGGGCGTCAAGCTGACAGCGGGCGGCAGGGTCGTCGTGGCGCCCCGCAGGGGTTACGTGCACTTCTAGCGAAGCGCGCCCGTTCATAGCTGCCCTGCGCGGCGCCCCATGGCGCGGGCAGGGCGCCCGACTAAAGTGCCGGTCCAATGGATGGATCTTCCAAGGTGCAGGAAACGCCCGCAGCGACAGACGGCCGCATGCCGCGCCGGTCGATGCGAAACATAGCCTTGCTGGCGATCTGTCAGGCGCTGACCCAAAGCAGCAACACGCTGATGTTCGCCTCGTCGGCACTGGCAGTGCTGACCATCGTCTCGCCGGACATGCGGATGTGGGCCAACCTGCCCATCACGATGCAGCATCTCGGCGTCATGCTGTCGGTATTCCCGGCCTCGTTGCTGATGATGCGGCGCGGCCGCAAGCTCGGCTTTCGCAGCGGATCCGTGATGGGCATGGTCGGCTCGTCGGTCGCCGCGATAGGCCTCGGTCTCGCGAGCTTCCCGGTGATGTGCGTGGGCGGGCTGTTCCTCGGCTACGCCATCGCCAACATGCAGCTCTATCGCTTTGCTGCCGTCGAGCTGGCTCCTGGAAATTATCGCGCGCAGGCGATTTCCTATGTGACGGCGGGTGGCGTGCTGGCCGGCATACTCGGTCCGACCCTGGCCCGCTTCACGCCCGATCTCTGGTTGCCGCTCTTCCAGGCGAGTTTCTGCGCCGTCATCGTCATCCACGTCCTTGTATTCATCGTGCTGGGCTTCATCGAATTCCCGCAGGTGAAGGTGGAAGATTCATCCGGTCCCCAGCGCCCACTCTCCCAGATCGTCACCCAGCCGGCGTACATGGTGGCGTGCGCCGGTGCGATGATCGCCTTCGGCGTGATGTCCTTCGTGATGGCGGCCTCGCCGCTGGCGATTGTGCAGTGCGGCCTCGCGGCGACAGAGGCTCCGGTGACGATCTTTGTGCACGTCATGGGCATGTTCGTTCCATCGTTCTTTACCGGCAACCTGATCGCGCGCTTCGGGATATTCAACGTCATGATCGCGGGCATCGTGCTGCTGGTGGCGGGGGTGATCGTTGCGCTGATGGGGATCACCGAATGGCACTTCCGTGGTGCGCTCACCCTGAACGGGGTGGGCTGGAACTTCCTGTTCGTCGGCGCGACCACGCTTCTCACCACGACCTACCGGTCGGCCGAGCGGGGCAAGGCCCAGGCCTTCAACGATTTCATGGTGTTCGGCGTCACGACCGTGGCCAGCCTGATGGCGAGCGTCGTGCTGGAACTGAAGGGGTGGGCGGCCCTGAACTACGTCGCGCTCGTCCTGGTTCTGGTCGCGCTGCTCGTCATCGGCGTCTACCGCTTACGGAATCCGTCACGCGCCTGAAGCCAAGCCCTTGAGGCAACGAGGCTTTTCCTTGTCTTCGGTTGCGCGTGCACGGCCCATCTGTCATTTTTCCGCCCACATCGCGCCCGGGGGGAGTTCTCGTGCTTCAGGTCGCGATGTGCGTAAAAGCGACGAAAAAACAATAGGTTAGGGAAACATGTCCACGGTTCTTTGGGGCGTCATCGGCTGCGGCTTGATTGCCGTGCTGTATGGCGTCGTTACCGCATCGCGGGTAATGGCGGCCGACGCCGGCACGCCTCGCATGCAAGAAATCGCGCAAGCCATTCAGGAAGGCGCCGCTGCGTATCTGCGCCGCCAATACACCACGATCGGCATCGTGGGCATCGTCGTCCTCGTCGTTCTCGCCCTGCTGCTCGGCAAGTTCGCCGCCATTGGCTTCCTGATCGGCGCCGTTCTGTCGGGAGCCACGGGCTTCATCGGCATGAACGTCTCGGTTCGCGCCAACGTTCGTACGGCCGTGGCGGCCCAGAAGAGCCTCGCCTCCGGTCTCGACCTGGCCTTCAAGGCGGGCGCGGTGACTGGCATGCTGGTGGCCGGCCTCGCCCTGATCGGAGTCGGCGGCTACTACGCGGTCCTGCTCAACATGGGTATCCCCGGTGGCAGCCGCACCATGATCGATGCGCTGGTCGCGCTCGGCTTCGGTGCGTCGCTGATCTCGATCTTCGCCCGTCTCGGCGGCGGCATCTTCACCAAGGGCGCGGATGTCGGCGGCGACATGGTCGGCAAGGTCGAAGCGGGTATCCCGGAGGATGACCCCCGTAACCCGGCGACCATCGCCGACAACGTGGGCGACAATGTCGGCGACTGCGCCGGCATGGCCGCCGACC
>JBILYJ010000208.1:0-8233 GCA_044377795.1 Reyranella sp.
CCAGGATCAGGAGAAGCTGGCTGTCGAGCGACTTCTGGAAGGCCAGCGCCGCGCCCTGGAAGTGGGTCGTGATCGAACGCGGCATGCCGATCTCGCGCTGGGCGGCGACGATGGCGTCGACCGCCTGCCCCAGCGCGAAGCCCGGCGCGAGGTTGAAGGAGATGGTGGTGGCCGGGAACTGGCCGAACCGGTCGAGCCGCAGCGGTGCGGTGCGCTCCTCGAACGTCGCGATGGCCGACAGCGGCACCTGCTTGCCGGCCGTCGAGCTCGGCAGATACAGGTCGTTGAGCGAGGCGAGCGAGCGCACCATCTCGGGTTCGACCTCGTAGATGACGCGGTACTGGTTGGACTGCGTGTAGACGGTCGAGACGATGCGCTGGCCGAACACGTCGTAGAGCACGTTGTCGACCGTGGCCGCCGTGATGCCGAAGCGCGCCGCGGCATCCCGGTCGATCCGGATGAACATCGACAGGCCCTTGTTCTGCAGGTCGCTCGTCACGTCGATGAGTTCCGGCTGCATTGCCAGCCGGTCCATCAGGCGCGGCACCCAGGTATCGAACTCGGCGGCATTGGCCGATTCCAGCACGAACTGGTACTGCGTGCGGCTCACCGTCGAATCGATGGTGAGATCCTGGGCCGGCTGCATGAAGAGCGAGATGCCCGCGACGCCCGAAGTCTCCTGCTGGAGCCGGCGGATCACCTGCGCCGCCGTCAGCGTTCGTTCGCTGCGGGGCTTGAGGTTGATCAGCATGCGGCCCGAGTTGAGCGTCGGGTTGGTGCCGTCGACGCCGACGAACGACGTCAGGCTCTCGACGTCGGGATCCTTGAGGATCGCTTCGGCGAGGGCGCGCTGGCGTTCGCTCATCGCGGCGAAGGAGACGCTCTGCGGCCCCTCGGTCACGGCCTGGATCAGGCCGGTGTCCTGCACCGGGAAGAAGCCCTTGGGAATGACGACATAGAGCGCCACCGTCAGCACCACCGTGCCGACCGCGACCAGCAGGGTCAGCGTCTGGTGCCGGAACACGACGATCAGGCAGCGGTCGTAGAAGCGGATGACGCCGGAGAACCAGCCCGTGCCCATCGTCTCCGACTGGGTGGCGGCCGGGGCTGCTGCGTGCGAAGCGGTGGCACCGTGGGGCCGCCGGCGCAGGAACTGGGCGCACAGCATCGGCACGAGAGTCAGCGACACCACGCCGGAAATCAGGATGGTGACGGACAGGGTGACGGCGAACTCGCTGAACAGGCGGCCGACCACGTCGCTCATGAACAGCAGCGGGATCAGCACCGCGATCAGCGAGACGGTGAGCGACACGACGGTGAAGGCGATCTGCTTCGAGCCCTTGAGCGCCGCCGTCTTAGGATCGTCGCCGCGCTCGATGTAGCGCGCGATGTTCTCGATCATGACGATGGCGTCGTCGACCACGAAGCCGGTGGCGATGGTGAGCGCCATGATCGACAGGTTGTTGAGGCTGAAATCGGCGAGATACATCACCGCCAGCGTGCCGACCAGCGACAGGGGCACCGAGAGGCTCGGGATGACCGTCGCCCGGGCATCGCCCAGGAAGGCGAAGATCACCGCCACCACCAGGACGACGGCGAAGCCCAGTTCGATCTGCACGTCGCGGACGGAGGCGCGGATGGTCACCGTCCGGTCGGTGAGGATGGTGATGTCCAGCGAACCGGGCAGCGTTTCGCGCAGGGTCGGCAGCAGGGCCTTGATGCGGTCCACGACCTCGATGACGTTGGCGCCGGGCTGGCGCTGGACGTTCACGATCACCGCCTGGGTGTTGTTCGCCCAGGCGGCGATGCGGGTGTTCTCCTGCCCCTGCTCGACCGTGGCGACGTCGCGCATGCGCACCGGGGCGCCGTTGCGATAGGCCACGATGATGTCGCGGAACGTTTCGGGATCGGTGATCTGGTCGTTGGCGTTGATGGTCAGCGCGCGCGCCGGGCCGTCGAAATTGCCCTTGGGCGTGTTGACGTTGGCGTTGGAGATCGTGGTGCGCAGATCGTCGATGTTGAGGCCGTAGGCGGCGAGCGCGGTCGGGTTGGCGCGGATGCGGACGCCGGGCTTCTGGCCGCCTTCGAGGTTGACCAGGCCAACGCCGGGAAGCTGCGAGATCTTCTGCGCCAGCCGCGTGTCCACAAGATCGTGGACCTTGGTGAGTGGCTCGGTCTTCGAGGTGACGGCCAGCGTCAGCACCGGCGCGTCGGCCGGATTGAACTTGGCGTAGATCGGCGGCGACGGCAGGTCGCTCGGCAGGAGGTTGCCGGCGGCATTGATGGCGGCCTGGACCTGCTGTTCGGCGATGTCGAGTCCGAGCTTGAGGTCGAACTGCAGGGTGATCGACGAGGCGCCGGCCGAGCTGGTCGACGTCATCTGGTTGAGGCCCGGCATCTGGCCGAACTGGCGTTCCAGCGGGGCGGTGACGGACGTCGTCATCACCTCCGGGCTGGCGCCGGGATAGATCGTGAGGACCCGGATCGTCGGATAGTCGACCTGCGGCAGGGCGGAGAGCGGCAGGAAGCGGTAGGCGATGATGCCGACCAGCATGATCGCGACCATGAAGAGCGAGGTCGCGACCGGCCGTTCGATGAAGATCCGCGACGGATTCATGTCGCGGCCGCTCTACTGGTTGGTTTGCGTGGCCGGGCGGCCGGCGCCGCTTCCGGGAACAGCTCCGGTCTCACCGTTGGCCTGCTGACGCCGGCGCTGGCCCTCGGCCGGGGCCTGGGCATCCGGCGGCGCGTTGGCGACCGGCGGTCCCGCCGAGGCGCGCGGCGCCGGCATCGGCTTGCGGATCCTGGCCCCGTCGCGCAGTCGGTCGACACCGTCGATCACGACCTGGTCGCCGACCTTCAGGCCCTTGAGGATCGCCACCTTCTCGCCGTCGGTCGCGCCGAGCTCGACGACGCGGATCTCCACCGTATCGTCGGCCTTGGCGAGATAGACGAAGGTACCGGGCTGGCCGCGCTGGATGGCGGCGACGGGCACAACGACCGCGTCCTTCACCGTGTCGGCCAGCAGGCGGACGTTGACGAACTGGTTGGGGAACAGCGATTCGTCGGCATTGTCGAAGATCGCGCGCAGCTTCACGGTGCCGGTCGTCAGGTCGATCACGTTGTCCGTGGTGTCGAGGCGACCGACGGCGAGCTCGTTCTTCTGCGAGCGATCGAGCACGCGCACTTCGAGATTCTCACCGGTCTTCAGCCGTTGCCGCACCAGCGGGAGCGAATCCTCGGGGATCGTGAACAGCACCGAGATCGGCTGCACCTGGATGATCACGCAGATGCTGCTCGCATCGCCCATGGTGACGTAGTTGCCCTTGTCGACCATGCGCAGGCCGATCTTGCCGGTGAGCGGCGCCACGATCTTCGTGTAGGCGACGTTGAGCCTGGCGGCGTCGACCTGCGCCTGGTCGATGACCAGCGCGGCCTCGTACTGGCGCACCAGGGAGATCTGCGTGTCGTATTGCTGGCGCGCGATCGAGTCCTGCTGCACCAGCTTGCGGTAGCGTTCGAGGTCCATCTGCGCGTTCTTGAGCAGCGCCTCGTCGCGCTGCTGCTGGCCGATCGCCTGCTGCAGGGCCACGTCATAGGGCCGAGGGTCGACCTGGGCCAGCAGGTCGCCCTGCTTCACCATCTGGCCTTCCTTGAAATGGACCTCGGTGAGCTGACCCGTGATCTGGGTCTTCACGTTGACGGTCTGGATCGGCGTCACGGTGCCGAGAGCCCGCAGCACGATGGGAATATTGCCCTTGCTGGCCGTGGCCACCCCCACCGGGACGGCCGCGCCCGCGGCGAACCGCCCGGCGCCCGGACGAGCAGGCGGCGCCGAGCCCGACTGCGAAATGTACCAGCCCGCGCCAGCCACAACGGCCAGCCCGAAACCGATCCCGAGGAGGGTTCGCAGCCGCTTCATTCGTCCCATACACTCCAGAAAACTCAGCCCATTTCACATACGAGCTGGCGCGGCCGAGTCTCCCCCACGTAAATGGCGGACGCAAGGCGACAGCCTCCGAACGGGGCATTCAACGTCCGAGAGGTCGAAAAGACCCCTCGGACACCGAATAAATGCCCCTATCCGACGGGCTTGTCGGCCACGTAGAGACTGCCGCCGCCCGCCCGGAACCTGGCGCTCATCTCGTCCATGCCCTTCTTCGCGTAGTCCCGGATGTCCTGGGTGATACGCATGGAGCAGAACTTCGGCCCACACATCGAGCAGAAATGCGCGGTCTTGTGGGCCTCCTTGGGCATCGTCTCGTCGTGGAACTTCTCGGCCGTGGCGGGATCGAGCGAGAGATTGAACTGGTCGCGCCAGCGGAAGTCGAATCGCGCCCGGGACAGCGCGTCGTCGCGCAGGCGGGCGGCCGGATGGCCCTTCGCCAGATCGGCGGCATGAGCCGCTATCTTGTAGGTGATGACCCCGACCTTCACATCATCTCGATCCGGCAGGCCGAGATGCTCCTTGGGCGTCACGTAACAAAGCATCGCCGTACCGAACCAGCCGATCATCGCGGCCCCGATGCCCGAGGTGATGTGGTCGTAGCCGGGCGCGATGTCGGTCACGAGCGGCCCCAGCGTGTAGAACGGCGCCTCGCCGCACTCGCGCAGCTGCTTGTCCATGTTGGCCTTGATCTTGTGCATGGGCACGTGGCCCGGCCCCTCGATCATGACCTGGCAGCCTCTGTCCCAGGCGACCTTGGTGAGCTCGCCCAGGGTCTCCAGTTCGGCAAACTGGGCGGCGTCGTTGGCGTCGGCGTTGCAGCCCGGCCGCAGCCCGTCCCCCAGTGAGAAGGAGACGTCGTACTTGCGCATGATGTCGCAGATGTCGCCGAAACGTTCGTAGAGGAAGCTCTCGCGATGCTCGGTGAGGCACCACTGCGCCATCATCGAGCCGCCGCGGCTCACGATGCCGGTGACCCGGCTGGCCGTCAGCGGCACATGCGCGAGGCGCACGCCGGCATGGATGGTGAAGTAGTCGACGCCCTGCTCGGCCTGCTCGATCAGCGTGTCGCGGAAGACTTCCCAGGAGAGCTTCGTCGGATCACCACCGACCTTTTCCAGCGCCTGGTAGATCGGCACCGTGCCGATGGGCACCGGCGCATTGCGCACGATCCATTCGCGCGTGTCGTGGATGTTCCGTCCCGTCGAGAGGTCCATGACCGTGTCGGCGCCCCAGCGGATCGCCCACACCATCTTCTCGACCTCCTCCTCCATCGACGAGGAAACGGCCGAGTTGCCGATGTTGGCGTTGATCTTCACCAGGAAGTTCCGGCCGATGATCATCGGCTCGAGCTCGGTGTGGTTGATGTTGGCCGGGATGATGGCGCGGCCCGCCGCCACTTCCTGGCGCACGAATTCCGGCGTGATGAACGCGGGCAGCGCCGCGCCGAAGCTCTCCCCGTCGGCCAGCCGCGCCTCGGCCCCGTCGAGGACCTGCTTGCGGCCGAGATTCTCGCGCGCCGCGACGTAGATCATCTCCTTGGTGATGACGCCGGCGCGCGCCCACTCGAACTGGGTGATCGGCCTGCCGTCGAGGCCGCGCAGCGGCCGCGGCGTCTGGGGAAACGGCCGCAGCACCGATTCCTTCACGTTGCCGTTGTCGATCGGCTGGATGATGCGGCCGGCATACTCCTCGACACCGCCGCGTTCGACGACCCAGGCGCGACGCATCTGGGCGAGGCCCTTGCGCACGTCGATCGTGACCTCGGTGTCGGTGTAGGGGCCGGTCGTATCGTAGACGCGGACGGCCGGCTCGGCAGGCGACGACAGCTCGATCTCGCGCAGGGGAACCCGCAGGTCGGGCGCCGCCTCGGGCGTCGCGTAGACCTTGCGGGAAGCGGGCAGCGGCCCCGTCGTGACGGTCGGGGCAGTGGTGACGATGGTGTCCATGATGGATCTCCCGTGGCTGGTTGGCAGACGGAGATCCGGTGTTGTGACGTGCAAAGGAGGCATCCAGTCCCTTCGCCGGCATGACCCGGATCAGGTTCAAAGGGTCACCGCGCCGACGCCAGTTGGACTGACGACCATCGGTATCTCAGCCCCTTGACGGGACCCCCCTTGGACGCGGCGACCCTAGAGTGCCGGACCTTCGATCTCAAGCTCGCGTTCGCGAACTGTCGCGTGTGTTCCGCATTTCCGTAACCACCCCCCTCTAAGCCTCGACTAACACGAGTGGGGGAGTAGCCGATGGTGCGCGCACCACTGTCCGCCAGAATGACCAGCTGGCTTGCCTTTGCCTTGCTGGTCGTTGCGCCGCTCACGCCGGGTCACGCCCAGGATGCTCCGGCTCCGGCGGAGCCGCAGGACACCGGACTCAAGGCTGAACTGCAGCGTTTCCTTTACGATGAGGCGACGGCTGTCCTGCATCTTCGCAGCTACCTGTTCGACCGCCAGAACCAGAGGCCGCCCAACCTGGCGGCCATCGTCACCGGCGGTTGGGTGGGCCTGCAAACCGGATGGTTCTACGATACGCTGCAGCTCGGCGCGGTCGGCTACACGACACAACCGGTCTGGGCGCCGCAGGGCCGCGAAACCACCTCCGATGGCACGTCGCTGCTCAAGCCGGGTGGATACGGCTATTTCACTCTCGGCCAAGCCTACGCCTCGGTCCGCTGGCAGAAGCAGACTGCCACGGTCTTCCGGCAATATGTCGACGAACTCGAGGTCAATCCGCGCGACGACCGCGAGATTCCCCAGACGTTCGAGGCCTATGCGCTGCGCGGCGCGCTCGGGCCGATCAATTACTTCGCAGGCTACGTGGCGGCGATGAAGCCGCGCGACTATTCCGCCTTCATCAACATGGGCGAAGCGGCCGGCGCGCCGGACGTGAACAAGGGCATGGCCCTCTTCAGCGCCAAATACGGCAGCATGAGCGACCTGCAGGTCCGCGCCTCAACCTATTATGTCCCGGACATCCTGTGGTCGAGCTACGGCGATGTCGGCGGCACGATCAAGGTGAACGACAACCTGCGCGTCGCGCTCGCCGCGCAGTTCGCGGTGCAGGGCAGCAACGGCCTCAACCTTCTCACCGGCCAGCCCTTCAGCACCTTCTGGGGCGGCTTCCGCGCGGATGCTTTCTGGGGGCCGATGGCCTTCCGCGTGTCCTACACGCAGATCGGCTCGGCAGCGAACTGGCGTAGCCCCTACGGCATCTTCATCGGCTACAACAAGATGCAGTCGCTGGACTTCAACCGCGCCGGCGAAATGGCGGTAACGGCCGGCGCGAGTTACGATTTCAGGGGCGCGGGCCTTCCCGGCGTGATCTTCCTCGCGACGGCGACCGGCGGCAGCAACGCGGTCAATCCCGCCACCGGCGCCGGCCTCTCCACCAATTGGGAATACAATCTCGAGCTGGCCATCCGGGGCGACGCCATGGACAATGCACCCGACTGGTTGAAGCCGTTCAACCTGCGCAACCGGGTCGCCTTCGTCGATCAATACCAGGGTCGCACGGTCAACTCCTATACGGAGTACCGCCTGCAGCTGAACTACGAGCTGACCTGGAAAGGTCCACGCCTGCGCCAGTAACGGCGCATGGCCCTCACCTCACCCTGAGGAGGCGCGAAGCGCCGTCTCGAAGGGTGGGCAACAGACAGGGTGCTCGCGCCCATGCTTCGAGACGCGCTCCTGCGGAGCGCTCCTCAGCATGAGGTTCGTGGTAATGATCGTCAGACGCTACACGACCAGAGCGCTGCGCATCTCGGCGATTTCGGCGTCGGAATAGCCCGCTTCCTTCAGCACCTCGTCGGTGTGCTGGCCGAGCGTCGCCGGAGGGCGATCGATCGAGCCGCCGCCATGTTCCAGCCGGAAGCCCGAGCCCACGACCTTGATCGGCCCATGCTCGGTCTCGACGGTCTGCAGCACGGTGCGATGCTTGAACAGGTCGAGCTGCGCGGTCTCCGGGATGCTGTGGACGCGGCCGGCCGGCACGTCGGCCTTGGCGAAGCGCTCGATCCAGGTGGCAGAGTCCTCGGTCTTCATCGCGCCTTCGACGATCTCGTGCAGGGCGGTGTTGTTGGCGATGCGCGTCGCCCAGTCGACGAAGCGCGGATCGTCCAGCACCTCCTCGCGTCCCAGCACCTTCATCAGGCGCCTGAACTGCGGGTCGGTCATGACGGCCAGCACGATCCAGCCGTCCTTCGTCCTGAAGAGGTTGCCCGTCGGCTTGCGCGTCACCGACAGGTTGGCGGCCTGGCCGTGGACGCGGCCGGTCATCATGTGCTCGGTG
>JBILYJ010000209.1:0-8228 GCA_044377795.1 Reyranella sp.
CGGATGTTGGGGACGTCGGTCGCGATGCCGACGCCGAGGACGAGCCGGCCCTCGGCGATCCGGTCGAGGGTGGCCACCTGCTGGGCCAGCACCACCGGGTTGCGCAGCGCCGGCAGCAGCACCGCGGGCCCCAGCAAGGGGCCGGGACTTTGACCGCCGCGAAGCTGTTGCGAAGATAGAACCCCTTCATGCGACCTCCTTGCAGGCGACACGGAACGTGCCGTTGCCCAATGGAAACGGCTCGCCAATCTTGAAGCCCAGCCAGCGCAGCCACCGAATCGCCGCCTCGTACCGGGCATCAACGACGTTGCGCAACACGTCGAACCGGGTGAGCCAATAGGCGACCATTCGGCGTGTCTCCATCATGAAAGTCCGACGATGTTGGAGCACGAGAGCGGAACCCAGCAGCCAGGGCACGCCAACTCGGCCTACCAGGCTTAGGGGCGCGATCCCCGCCATGCAGATGATTTGCCGGTCGGCGCGGTACGTCCACGCCTCCTGCGCACCGGCAATGCTCTGCAGCAGGCCATCAACCGGATCGACCCCAAGGGCCAGCACTTCTGCCCGGTCCTCCGCTCTCAACAGTGGCGCCAATTCCCTCACATCATCATCATTGGCGGCGACCATGGTGATCACCAGCCGCGCTCCGCTACTAGCTTATATTTCCAACTCGCTAGGTTGGCCGGGGCCGTCATATTGCCTGTCGTCTTGAAGATTGCCGCCTGGTTAGCAAGCACGGGGATGCCAACGGCGTTGCGTGTCGCATATGGAATGACTGCTGACGAGTTGGTACTGCCGGCAAATACACCATTGATCAGCATATCGCCGATCGAGTAGCCAAGGTCGATAGCCGTGCAACAGATCACATACTTGGTAGTATAGATCGATGGCTCAGCGCCGATATTGCAGTTTGTGATGGTACCTGCGTTGGTGAGTGGTGTCGTCCAACCCGAGTCGTAAAGCCCATTATACGCATAGGCTGCGGTCGAGAGGACAGCCGAGCTGCTCGTCGCTGCCTCCCCCATCATGACGAGATTCACCTGCGGCGCTGAAGTTCCGTTGCCGAGGTATCCACGCATCTCGGCGATGTTGAAGGTGAACTGGCCGCTGGTGACGGCCGGCGTGCCGCCGTGCTGATAGATCGGGGGCAGGAGCGTGCTGCCGGGTGTCAGCACGCCACCGGCAATCGTGACATAGAGAAAGTTCGGCGTGGTGGCAGCGCGATTGGGCGCGAGGCCCGGCCAGGCGAGCGGGCCGGTGCTCACGCCGATCGTGTCGACCGGAGTCCCGGTCGCGAGCGACCAGCCCGATGCAGCCGTGGCCACCAGCGGGTAGGTCGAAGAGACGTTCGACGTCTGCAGCGTCAGGGTGCCGCTCGTCGTCGCCGGCAGGAAGCTGGGCAGGCCGGCCGCCGTCACGGGGCCCGCGCACACCGTCTGACGACGGCCGGAGAAAGCCGGATAGGCCGGCGTCTGCCAGGTGGCATCGGCACCGCTGATCCCCAGGAACTGGCCTGACGTGCCGCGCGGCAGGCGCCTGTAGCCGCTGCCGTCGCGGGTCAGGAGATCGCCCGCCGTCGTCAGCTTGTCGATGTCGCCGCGGAAGGCCTGCAGCGCCTGGATGAGCGCATAGTTGTCCTGCTCGGTCGCGGGATCGCTGATGCTGCTCACGGTCGTACGTCCGACGATCTCGGCGAGTTGCTGCATCGCCATGTAGATTTCGTCGAAGCGCCGCTCGACCACCTCGGGATAGTAGCCGCCCTGGTTGGAGAGCACCGTCGTCTGCGTGTAGGGCACGGTGCGCACGATGGTGAGCCGGGTGCCGGCCGGAATCGGCGCCGCATCGAGCGGATAGGTGATCGAGCCTCCGGTCAGGCTGCCGATTCCCGTGGCGGCATAGAGCGACGGCGACAGAGTCGTTTCGCCGCCCGCGGCATCGGTGAAGACCACCGAGAGATGCGCGTCGCTCAGGATCGGAAAGCCGTAAGGGAAGGCCGTGGCGCTGCCGTTGCCGGCATGGATCACCTTGCGGTCGGTATTCGTGAGGGCCATGGCTCAGGCTCCGGTTTCGATTCGGGGGATGATGGCGAGAACGCTTGCGGGCAGCGGGTGGGCCTGCCGCACGAAGACGCGGCCGGCCGCGCTCCACGCCGGATCGACCAGCACGCGCTCGTCGCCCGTCGTCAGCGCCGTGGGGAAGCCCGGCTGCTCGCCGGTGCGCTCCTTGATGTCGACGAGGCGATCGGAGGTCGGGCCGGCGCTGAGGCCGCGCGTGTCCTTCACCCGGAGCACGACCTCGTTCACCGCCTTCTGCCGGCCCTGAAGGGTCGGCGGCCCGGCCTCGAGGTTGAGGGTCTCGAGATCGCAGACAAAAGGGAGGCCTGCGACGATGCGACCCGAGGCACGGGGAAGCGTGATCTGCCCGTTCACGACCGTGGCGCGGGGCTGGACCGAGCCGTCGGCGAGGATCGCCAGCTCCCGCCCCTCGAGGTGCCACAGGCCGCCCAGAGTCTGCGTCGCCAGCGCCCAGCCCGACAGGGCCGTCGCCTGCAGGCTGACGTGCGGCGCTGTCTCCAGCGTTGCATCGACATGACTGGCGTCGGTGTAGCCGGACACGGTGACGATCGCCTGGTTCTGGCCCGACCGCAGCAGGTACTTCGTCCCGACCGACGACGGCACGAAGGGCGCATGCCCGCCGGCTGTCACCTCGACCTCGTCGCCGGCATTCCAGGTGGAGCCCGTCAGCATGAGCGTACGGTCGATGTCCGTGTTCCAGCCGTTGTAGCTCGCGCCCGAATCGACGCACCAGGCCGAATGGACATCGGGGAAGTAGCGCGAGGCCATCCGCTCCACGAAGCGCTTCGTCTCGCCGCCGATCGTGCGTTTCACCGCCAGATACAGGATCTTCTCGTCGCCCTCCTGCACGGCCGCGACACTCTCGACCGTGCCGTCGGTCACATGCCGCGACCAGGCATAGACGTCGTGTTCCCTGAGGTAGGTGAAGGCCAGCAGCACACCGTCGGCGCGCACGCACCAGACGATGCCGTGCGGATCGCGGGCATAGGCCCATTCGTCGATTCCGTACGCCTCGAACAGGTGGCCGGCGAGAATCGAGACGTTGCGCCCCTGCCAGGCGTCCGAGCCGAAATCGTAGGCGACGTCGCGCACCTTCCTGGTCGAGGCCGTGACGTACAATGCCGAGGATTCAGTGGCGATCGGCGGGATCTCCGCGATGCCCTCGTAGCTCTGCGGCTTCACCGCGCAGTTCGCCGGGGTCATGACATCGGCCTGCGCCCCCGCCCACGCCTTCCACACCGCACCCGAGGTCCAGACCAGCAGCACGTTGAGGCTCAGCAGGTACCGGATCTCATTTACCTCCCGGCTGGCGATCGTGCGGGTGATGGCGTCGCTGTCCTTGGACGGCGTGCTGGTGTTCATGTTGTTGAAGGCGGCCGAGGCCGACGACCACAGCGTCTGCGGCTTCTGGTTGGTGCGGGCGTACCACTGCCGGCCCTCGTGATAGGTCGAGCAGCCGGGATAGTGGTCTGTCGTGTCGAAGGGGTTCTTGTCCTCCGGCGGCGTGTCGGACGTGTCGGGCGCCACGGTCGTATCGGTGAAGCCCGTGGTGCCGTCCCCTGCCCGGCCAATGAAGCCATGGACGCCGTTCTTACCCTTGTAGACGTTGTAGGAGTTGGCGCCGGCAGCATTCGTCCAGGTGATCCTGGAGGTCTGGATGTTCGACGAGACCGACGCCGACGCGACACTTTCCTCGCCGGTCTCCTCGCTCACGGCCGTAACGACATAAACGAAGCCGGAGCCCGGCGAGGACGACGCCAGCGCCGTCGGCGGCTGCTGGGTCGGGGCATAGGTGATGGTCGTCAGCGTCCAGGCGGCATGCCCGCTGCGGGTGAGGTTGCGCGGTGCATGGGACGGGTGCGTGAGCGTCATCGTGTCGGCGCTCTGCACGTACTTCAGCCGGGCGAGATCGGCAGCCCCATAGGGCGTGTCGATCGTATGGAGCCTTGCCGCGGTGCCGCCCGAGGTCCAGGCACCGTAGCCCGAGGTATCGACGTCGACCGAGAAGGTCGAACTGCTCAGAACCGTCACCCTCACGCTGCGGCGATTCAACTCCGTCATGCCGCCGATTTCATCGAGGAACACCACGTCGCCAGTCGAGTAGCCGTGAGCCGGTACCGTCACGACGCCCGGATTGGCCTGGCTGATGCCCGTGATCGCCGCGGCGGCCTCGAGGACGTAGCCGCCCTCCTTGATGACCCGCATCTTCTGGTCGCCGAACTCCAGCACATAGGTCTGCTCCGTGTTGAAGGCGAAGGGGATCAACCGCGAGCGTTTGGCGGCCTGCAGGACCTGCCCGACGAAGGCCGTCCCCGCCCGTGTCGAGGCGCCGCCGAACGGATGAATGAACCAGTTGAGGCAGGTCGCCAGCCCGACCTGGTATTTGGCGAGATCCACGCGGCCGTGCAGCGCCGGCGAAAGCTCTCCGGCGGCGAAGCTCGGCAGGACGAGCGGCACCACGGTCATGGCACGCTCCCGTCGAAGCCACGCACCCCGAGGCTCGGGGCCCGCCGGTCCAGGTCGCCCGGCACGATGCCCTCGTTGGCGCTGTCGGCGATGGCACGTTCGATACGCTCCTGCGCCCGGCGCGCGAGGCGCTCGGCCAGGTCGGCCTTCTGCGTGATGGCGTGTGCAACGGAAGCGGCGAGACAGTCGACGAAGGCCAGGATGAAGCCCGGCGTGAAGCGCGCCGGGTCGGTCACCCGCTGGGCATAGACCGCCGACACCCGGTCCTCGTTGCAGTAGAGGAAAGTGCCGCTGCCGTTGGAGGCGATCTCGAAGCCGGTCGCCGGCGAGCCGGCGACCCAGCTCGCGCAGCCGAAGTCGAGCCGCCGCATCCTGAGGCAGTCGGACGGATAGGCATAGCTCGAGGCCCAGCGCGCCGGCGGCGTGCCCGAGGCGGCAAGCGCCTGGGAGACACGGTTGAAGTTCCAGTCGACCAGCGACTGGAGCTCGTCGCGCACGGTCTCGTACCAGAGGTTGATCTGGCGCGCCTCGGTGCTGTTCTCGGTCAGGTCGGCAATGGTCGCGCGCGTGCCGAGACGGCTGAGCGCCATGTTGCCGATATCGGTGTCGGCCGGCATCTAGCGCCCTCCCCCCGATGCGACGGCCTTCTCCAGCGCCGCGGACTTCTGCGCGGAGCCCGAGCTGGAGCCGACCCAGTAGGCGACGATGTCGCCGAACTTGGCGCCCAGGGTGCCGAGCAGGATGTAGGCGATCTCGCGCGAGGCGAGCGGGATCTCCTGGCGAACGACGAACCACAGTGCGGCCATGAAGGCTGCGGTCACGAGCACACTGACGACGACCGCGCCCCAGGCAATCGCCGAGCCTGCCTTGGCGAGCTCGACCGTCTGGCTCCGCGCGCTCGCCACGTCCGCAAGCTCGGCCTGCAGCGTGTCGAACGCCT
This sequence comes from Reyranella sp., assembly GCA_044377795.1. Classification (GTDB taxonomy): domain Bacteria; phylum Pseudomonadota; class Alphaproteobacteria; order Reyranellales; family Reyranellaceae; genus Reyranella. The sequence continues at coordinate 5,482 of JBILYJ010000209.1, forward strand.
GCCGGCGGGCATCGGCCTCGGCCTGGATCACCGCCACCCTGAACTGCAGGGCGAGGTTGGGATCGGCGGCGATCGCCCGTTCGATTCCGCCGGCGTCCGACGTGCCGAGGATGTCCTGTGCGATGCCCGTCACCTTGGAGACGGCCGCACCGGTCTTGTCGCCCATGATCCAGGACGCGACGGTCGGCGCGAGGCCGAGCAGCAGAGGAAGAAAGGGCATCTAGGCCTCCTGCGAGAGAAACAGGTCGCGCTCGGCAGCCCGGCGGGTGACGAGCCCCGGCAGGACACCGTCGGCGCCGCGGTTCCAGCGCTTGAATTGTTCGGCCGCGCCGGCCGCGTCGCCGGCATTGAGCAGGCGCAGCAGGGTCGAGTTGCCGAAGGCCGACGGCCCGACGTTGAAGACGAAGCTCGCCAGCGCGTCGAACTGCCCTTGGCCGAGCGGCACGCCGACCAGGCGTCGCACCGCGCCCTCCGCCGCCTGCAGATCCTCGCGCAGCCAGTCGGTCGCCTGCGCTTCGCTGCAGGTCTCGCCACGACGCACGCCGCGCGTATGGCCATAGCCGATCGTCCATGGCTCACCGGTCACCCGGTTGCCGGGATCGGGATAGGCCTCGGTCTCCAGCCCTTCCAAAGCCTTGATCAGCGCGACGCCGGCGTCGGACGTGACCAGCAGGGCATTGGCGGGGTGGCTCATGGCGTCCTCGTGGTGGGAGTGGGCGACCACAGGCGCTGCCACAGCCCGTCGATCTTCACGTCCTGCGCGTCGTTGCGGCGGTCGATTGTGTCGAGCCGCTGGCCGTGGGCGTTGAAGCGGCTCTCCGTCGCGCCCTGCAGGGCGGCCACCTGGGCCTGCAGGGTGCGAACGGCGGCCGCCGTTTCGTCCAGCGTGGCCAACGTGCGTTGCGAGAGCAGGACGAGCAGCGCCACGCCGCCCCCGACCAGCCAGCGATAGGCCTGCACGCCGAGGCCGGTCTTGCCGTTGGGCCCGCTGCCGTTCGGGTGTTCGCCGTTGCTCATGCGTCGACCACGACCGCCGGCGGAAACGACGGATCTTCGCTGTCGAGTTGCGGCAGCACGTCGAGCAACGCCCGGTGCGGCGCATGCGCCGGATCCTGCAGCACCTCGGCGCCGAGGATGAACACGCCGTTCGCACGCTCGATCGGCGCGAGCGCCCGGCCTGGAGTGACGCTGGATGGACCCACGACGATGCCGCGATCGTCCTGGCTCAAGAGGATGAACACGGCCATCAGACCTGTGCTCCGACGGAAGTCGCCCACGCCTGCACGGCGTTGTAACGGGCGAGGCGCTGGGTGGCGTCGAGCTTTGCGCCCCACGCGACATAGCCGACCGACGCGGCTCGGGCCTGCGTCAAGCTGCCGGAGAGGTTGGCGCCGCCGACGAAGAAACTGTGCGACGGCAGGGAGGCGCCGAGAGTGGACAGAGGCGCACTCTGGACGAGATCGACACCGTTCTTGGCGCCGTAAACGTCGTTGACCGTGGCTCCGGCGCGACCGAATTGGGTCAGGCCGGCGCTGGTCAGCGGACTGAGCGTGTAGGAAGCGCCGATGCCATTGGCGGCAACGGTGACGGCAGACCCGTTCCTCGGAAAGACGCTGATGGCCCGGCTCGCACCGGAGTTGACCCCAAAGGGGGATGCCGCAGAGCTGACGTTGGTCCGTTCGTAGACCTCGGCATGAGCCGAATTGGCGCTCATGACCAGCGCGTGCGTACCTGGAATGAACCCGGTGTCGAGGTAGCTGGTCGACCCGTTCATGGTGAAATCGCGATCAGGCGTGAAGGTCGGCGAGTTGACGGCGGTCGCCAGCCGCCGCTGCTTCAGCGAGGTCAGCGCCTGCGCCGCGTTCTCCGCCCAGAAGCCGAGATAGTCGTCGGTCCGCGCCCAGCAGCCGGAATTCTTCTCGCTGAAGACGAACTGGTCGACGACGATCAGGCGCGCCAGGGAGACCGAGCCGCCATTGGCCGCGACGGCATCGCGCCACGCCAGCACGTCGGCATCGAAGGCCCGCGCGCCGCCATCGCCGCGTACCCTGTTGAGGAAGACGATGGACATGCTCACGCTCCGACGTAGACGGTGAGCTTCTGTCCGCTGGCGCCGATCTGGGTCATGGCGCTCTGCGCCTCCTTGCCCGTGATCTTCACCGTGTCGCCGCCCGACAGCGGAATGCCGACATCGAGCGCGCAGGTGCCCCCGGTCGGATCGAAGGCGGCATCGCCGTTGGCCTTCGCGCTGCTGACGATGACGATGCGCCGCGCGGCGTCCGCCGGGACCAGTTCGGCCGAGACGCCCGACATGGTGACGGTCGACCTGGTGAGGGCCGTGCCCGTGAGGTTGGTCAGCACGACCGGCAGCGGCTTTGCCTCCGACACCGGGACGGTGCTGCTCCGAACGTTCGACTGGTAGGCGATGTCTTGAGCCATGGATTCTTCTCCTCGCGGTGGCGGGGCCGGCCGGACGCCGGCCCCCATCTGCGATCACTGCCAGTCGATCACTGCACCAGGACGACCTGGTCGCCGGGCTTGGCAGCCTTCACCGGCGCGCCGTCGCCGCGGCCGGCCAGCGGATCGCCGAAGATCGGCGCCTCGCCCGCGCTGCGGCGGCGCGGTGCGTCGACCGGCACCAGCGAGAGGCCTCGCGGACCGGACCACAGGATGCGCGCGCCGACCGGGTGGAGCTGCACGCCGTCGTAGAAGGGATTGTCGACGACGATATATTCGGCGGACTTGTC
>JBILYJ010000210.1:0-8223 GCA_044377795.1 Reyranella sp.
TCTACAATCCGGTGGGCGGCCTGATCGTCAACGCCAACGGCCGCCTGGTGCCCAACGACTACCGCCACTTCATCAGCAGGGACTGGGCCGAGCCCTACCGCCAGCGCCGCGCCGCCCAGCTCCTGGGGGAGGTCGAGCGTCATCCGGTCTACGGCATGATCGTCATGCAGGCCGACAATCTCACGCTCGATGCCGCCGAGATGCTGCCCTACCTGTTGAAGGGCGCACCGCGCAATGCACGCGCCGCCCAGGCGCGCGACCTGCTGAGCCGCTGGAACATGTTCATGCTGGCGAGCCGGCCCGAGCCGCTGATCTACGACGCCTGGATCACCGAGCTGCAGCGCGGCCTGCTGGCCGACGAGCTGGGCGAGGACCTCTTCAATTCGATCGCCGTGCCGAACGTGCCCTTGATTGTCCGTATCCTGCGCGACAAGCCGGGTTGGTGCGACGACGGCGGCACCAAGGTGGCCGAGAGCTGCGAGACCGCCATCGCGCTGGCGCTCGACCGGGCCCTCGACTGGATCGCGCGCCGTCAGGGTCCCGACATGACCAAATGGGAATGGGGACGCGAACACCATGCCGTGCACCGCCATCCGCTGTTCGACGGCGTGCCGCTGCTGCGCAACATCGCGTCGGTGCGCTACCCCTCGGACGGAGGCAACCAGACGCTGAACCGTGCCTCCCCGTCCTTCAGGGGGAACCGACCGTTCGATGCCGTGCACGGCGCCGGCTATCGTGGCATCTACGATTTCAGCGATCTCGAGAACAGCCGCTTCGCGACGCCGCTCGGCCAGTCGGGCAACATGCTCTCGCCCTGGGCCAGGAACTTCGTCGAGCGTTGGCAGAATCTCGCCTACATCAACATCGGCGGCACTCGCGCCGAAACGGCGCGTAGCGCCGTCGGGACGATCACGCTCAATCCGCCGGCGCGCTGACGGTCAAGCCTCGAGCGTGGGTGTCCGCCGCACCAGCAGCTTGTCGATGCTGCCATCTCCCACCAGCATCTGCTCGTAGGGGCTCTCCAGGACCGTCCGCACGATCTCGTCGCGGTCATCCTTGACGTCGACCCAGTCGAGCTCCGTGCGCGGCGTCATGATATCGCCGATGCGGCGATTGCCGATGTCGAGCGTGCGCACCATGACTTCTTCCTGGGCATCCTGCAGGAGCCCGGCGTCCTGACTGGCCTCGACCAGCAACCTGAGCTCGCCGGGCGAATGCAGGGACTCCTCGCCGGTTCCCGGCCGCAGGCCGAACAGTCTCAGCACGAGGTTGCCCATGCCGTTCAGCACCAGGATCGCCGGGCTGAGCACCCAGCGGAACAGGCTGAGCGGCCGCACCACCCAGAGGGCCGTACCTTCGCTGCGCTGGAGCGCCAGGCTCTTGGGTGCAAGTTCGCCCAGCACGATGTGCAGCGCCGTGATCAGGACGAAGGAGATGCCCACGGCGATCGCGTAGGCGCTGATGCCTCCCGTCGTGCCCCAGATCTCGGCCAAGGGCGCTTCGATGAGATGCGCGATCGCCGGCTCGCCGATCCAGCCGAGTGCCAGCGACGAGATGGTGATGCCGAGCTGCGTGGCGGCGAGATTGGAGTCGAGATGGTCGAGGGCGCGCACCAGCGCCGTTGCATTCATCCGGCCAGAGGCGGCCAGTTCGATCACCCTGCTGCGGCGAACCGCTACCAGCGAGAATTCGGCAGCCACGAAGAAGCCATTGGCAACGACCAGCACCAGGACCGCCAGCAAACCGCCCGTTCCGGACATGCCCTGCTCCCTTTATCGCGGCTTCTCGCCGGCCAGCGTGATCCGGTGCATGACGCGCCGGTAGCCGTGATAGTCGTTGATCGGATTGTGCATGGCGCAGCGATTGTCCCAGAAGGCCAGCGAGCCGGCTTCCCAGCGGAAACGGCAGGTGAACTCGGGCCGCGTCTGGTGTTCCCACAGGAAGCGCAGCAGCGGCAGGCTCTCCTTCTCCGTCCAGCCCTTGATGTAAGCCGTATGCGCATCGGACGTGTAGAGCGCCTTGCGGCCGGTCTCCGGGTGGGTCCGCACGATCGGATGCTCGGCCGTCATGACCTTGAGCTCGGCGCCCGCGGCCTTCATGCGATCTTCTCGGGTCTTGGTGACATCGGCCTTGGCCGAGGAACTGACTCCGATCAGCCCGTCGAGCGTCGCCTTCAGCCCGTCTGACAGCGCCTCGTAGGCCAGGTACTGGTTGGCGAACATCGTGTCGCCACCGAACGGCGGCACCTCGCGGGCCAGCAGCATGCTGCCCATCGGCGGGATCGGCAGATAGGTCGTGTCGGAATGCCAGATACCGCCGAAATTGTTGCGCTCGTGTTCGAGCTTCACCACCGGCGTGATCATCGGCGATTCCGGCAGCCCCTTGAGCTGCGGATACTCGACCGGTTCGCCGAACTTTCGCGCAAAGGCAAGCTGCTGCAGCGGGTTCACCGTCTGGTCGCGCAGGAAGATCACGAGATGGTCGAGCAGGGCCTGACGCATCTCCGCCACGATCTCGGCGTCGAGATCCTGCGCCATGTCGACGCCGTGGATCTCCGCGCCCAGAGCACCGGCAATCGGCCTCACTTCGATGTGGCGATAGTTCCGCATGTCTACCTCCTGGCCCACGACGGCGTGGTCTTCGCCATGAAATGCCGGATACCCTCGGCCGCCTCCGGTTGGCGCAGCAGCCCGACCAGATTTGCCGCCGCCTCGTCGAGCACGTCGAGATCATCCTTCTTCGCGCAGGACAGCACCAGCCGCTTGGCCACGGCCAGCGCCTTGGGCTCCATCCTCAGAACGTCATCCAGCAGGGTTTGCAGCGTCGCCTCGACATCGGCGCCGGTCGTGCAGAAATGGCGCCCGATCCCGAGCCGGTAGGCCTCGGCGGCATCGATCACACGACCGGTCACGGCGAGGTCGCGCACCGGCCCTTCTCCGAGCCGCCGAACCAGGAACGGGATGATCTGCGAGGGGATGAAACCGACCCGGGGTTCGGGAATGCCGAAACGGGCGTCTTCGCGCAGGATCACCACGTCAGAGCAGCAGGCCATGCCGAAGCCCGCCCCGACCGCAGACCCCTCGACGACGGCGATCGTCGCCTGCGGCAGGGCCTCGAGGGCCAGAAGCGCATTGCCGAACTGGCGATAGGTGGGAAGCAACGGGTCCGTGCCGCCCGGCGGCACCGGAGGCAGGTCGGCCATCGTGTCGAGATCGCCCCCGGCGCAGAAGTGCCCGCCCGCGCCCCGAAGGACCAGCACGCGGCAGGCCGCATCGTTGCCGATGCCGACGAAGGCGTCCTCCAATTCCAGCATCATGCGGTGCGTCAGCGCATTGCGCCGCTGCGGCCGGTTCAGGGTCAGCAAGGAGACCGCGCCCTGGCGGTCGATCTCGAGGAACTCGTAGTCCGTCATGGGCAAAGTCTTAGCGAGCGACTATCGTGCCAACAAGATGATTTGTGCGCGCAATGCGCACCGCCTCATAATGCTGACTGGTATATCTTTTATCGACTTGGCCCTTCATCCTCTACCTCGTCCGTTGCGCAGTCGTTGCGCACTCCAGCTACTTTGCGTCCAGCGCAGCGGCGACACCCTTGAGGTGCGAACGGATGTGCTTGCCATAGATGTTGGTGATCGTCGTTAGGCTGGTAGCCGTGTATCCGACCATATCCCACGGAGAGGCCTTCTGGAGCCCCCACGACACCATCGTGTGCTTCAGGGTATGCGGGGTCACCCCCGTGATGCCGGCACGCTTGCAGGCCCCCCGGAAGGCCACCCACAGGCCCGTCATGGGGTCGGACTTCCCGCCGATCACGTGCTTGCCGTTCGTCTTGCGGACGGCGGCTGCCATCATCCGGAGCATCTTGGGGCGCATGGGCGCTTCCGGCCGGCGCTTCTTGGTCAACTCCCGACCGGGCACGTTGAACTCGATCCACCCCGTGGCGAAGTCGACCCGGTCCCACGTCAACTCAAGGATCGCCCGGTGGCGCACGCCAGTGTAGAGCGCGATCCTCACGAACAGGGTCAGGTACTTGACGCGGGCTCGCCGGCACTCGCGTAGGAGGCGCGCGGCCTCGTCGCGGGACAGGATGCGGAGCTTCTTGGCTATGGGCGGCGCGTTGCCGATGTAGGGCACGCTCGCCAGCCGACCGGTCTTCCGGGCATGGTTGAGGGCGGCTCGCAAGGTCGCCCGCTGTTGGTTCACGGTGTTGCGTGCGATGCCGGCAGCCACGCGCTCGTTCTCGAAGCGGATGTTGCTCTCGTGATTGATCGACGAGACCATGTCGCCATCATAGAATGCGTCGTACTGCTTGATGTTGGTCGCAGCGTTCGCCTCGCCTGCCCATGGGCGGCGGTGATCATCGAAGTAGCGCTTGAGCACCGACGCGACGCTTATCTGGTCCTGCGGCGCGTCCTTCGGTGTCAGTCTTTCGCGGACGAAGTCGTCCCGCCAGCCCTTCGCCTCAACATGGCTTGTCGTGCCAGTTGACGCGCGTTTCGATCTTCTGCCGACTGAGTAAAAGACGTACCAGTGCTTCTTCGGCCCGTACCGCTTGAGGCTGTATTCTGACATGCGCGTTGGACCTGTGACTGGCGGTAAGCCTCGATGCAGTCGAGAGGATAGAACACGCGGCGACGGCGCTGGGCAAATTCAATTTTGCCCTCGGCGCGCTCGCGTTGAAGCGACTTCAGTGAAATTCGCAATTCAGCGGCAGCTTCAGGTTCGGTTAGGTCCTGCACGTTCGTACCTCAGCACGTCGATCACGCCGCTCTAGTCGGCGCAATCAATTGCACGCCACAAGTCGTCGTTTGGGGGGGGGTGTCGCTAGTTCGTGAACTAGGCGTACGGCGCTTTGTGCCAGGAGCCCGCCTGCAGCGTGTACCAGAGGTACAGCTTGGAAAGGTGGTTCGGCTTCCATAGCGGATACGATGCCATCCATCGCTTCTGGTACAGGAAGACCTGCTTCCAACCCGCCATGCCACCTCCCGCGTCGCGGTACACCTCGGCGGCAGTCAGCTCGAACTTGCGATACGAGCGGTAGGACGGGCGACAATGGATGCGCCCTCCCCAGCACTCGGGCTTGCGTATGGTGCGGTAGCCGAGGAAGTCGAAGCCACGCATCATGTGGCTGATCGTTCCTCGACCGATGGTTAGCGGTCCGACCGGGCTCGTCGCGTAGAGCGACTTGATCAGGTTCTGTACTTCCTCACCCTCCGACAAGTCCTTCACCGGCACCGCTAGGTCGTCTCCATAGAGAACGATGCGGTTGGCGAAGGGTAACGTAGCGAGCATGGGGCCGATAACTGCTCGGTACATGATGATGCCAGAAGCTGAGGAACCCGGTGGTAGGCCCTGTCGGACCGCGTCTCCATCGTCTTCTACGTGGTCTGTAGCAGTAGAGTGAACTTGGCATAGCGGAGCCGTGTTCGTTTCGCCGTTTGGTTTCGCGACCACCGCCACCTCGTCCTCGACCAACAAGACGTTGTTCACCACGGACTTCGGCAGCGGCAGTAGTTCTCCAACCTTCTTCTTTATTGCGGACCCAAAACAATTCGCGACGTCCATGGTCACGACGAACTGATACTTCCCCTCCTCGATGATGGTGTGCAAGGCCAGGAGGGCGGCCTTGGTGCCCCCCTTGCCCTTCACGAGATAGTCGAACGGTAACGCCGGATAGCAAGTGGAGAGGATGTCGGAGCAAAGCGCCTGCAAGGAGCGGCGCTTCCATCCGAATGATGCCAGTGTTCGCGAGCCGCCGCCCAGCTTGGGCACGGTCCACACGGTGACGGCCTCCGGAATTGCGCGCGTGGGGTTCAAGGTCTCCGCCTGGGCCTTGAACTGCGCCAGCGTCGGAGGTTGAGCCGTGGGCGATGATTTGAACGCGCGCGTAGCGGCGCAGACCTTGGCCCCGAACGACTTCAGAATTTCGTAGATAATGCGCTTGGCAGCCTGTTCGTCACCTTCAAGGCGTGCCCGCACCAAGCGGCGAAGTTTACGCTCGTACGACTTGGCGTAGACCCCGAGTTGACGGCGGTCATCCGCGTCCATCGAGAGGCTGCGGGCGCTGTCGAGCGTAAGGCTGATAACGTCGCTCATGGTCAACTCATGTTGGTCGCAACCGCCAATCGGTTGGAACAACACCGTTTTAGTTTCGACCCTGCAGCGGTGCGATTTACTTAAATGCCCTCATCCGACTTATTTGCTTCAAGCTGCGCGCGAGCGGCCCGCTCAAGCTCGTCCTGGTGGTGTCGACGCGCACTCTTGTAGCCTTCCGCTCCGCCGTACCTCTTCTTGATCCGCTCTCGAATGCGCTCGTGTTGAAGCGGCTTGGACCCCTCGACTTGGAGACCACGACTCGCGGCCCACGCCGCTATCCACTTCGCTTCTGCTTCTACGGTCTCAAGGGCAAGCCCAGCCTGAAGCCGCCTAAACAGCTCGTCCGAGAAAATCGGTTCCCAAGGGAGCTTCGGTCGGCCACGTGGCTTTTTCGTCGGGGTGTCCATTCTGCAACAGGCGGTTACTCGAATTCCGATGTCAACCATTCCTCGACGCCATGCCGCCACGGAGGCGTTCTTGACGTTCTGGCCGATGCCCGCTCCGGAGCCGCCGGCATGTCCGTAAAGGCGACACCGAGCGGCGTATTACCTTGTGAAAGGAGCGTTTCAATGTGTACTATCCATTGGAGGATGGGAAATGGAGATGAAGCCCGAGCGCTACGTGGTCTACCTGCGAGTGAGCACGGCTCGACAAGGCGAGCATGGGCTCGGCATGGACGCCCAGCGTGCTGCTGTAGAGGCGTTCGCCCGTCAGGCGGGCCGGACGATCCTCGCTGAGTACATCGAAGTCGAGAGCGGCAAGCGGTCAGACCGCCCCGAACTCGCCAAGGCCCTGGTCGCGGCCAAGAAGGCCAAGGCGACCCTATTAATCGCCAAGCTGGACCGGCTGGCCCGTAACGTCGCCTTCATTGCCAACCTGATGGACGCAGGCGTGGACTTCGTCGCCGTCGACCAGCCCTACGCGAGCCGGTTGACCCTGCACATCCTGAGTGCCGTGGCCGAAGACGAGGCCCGCCGCATCAGCGAGCGCACCAAGGCGGCATTAGCGGCGGCCAAGGCCCGGGGTACCAAGTTGGGCTCCCCTGTGGCGAGGCAGACGGTCGCGCTCGCGAGGGCTGCACGGTCCACTTACGCCGCGCGCGCCAATGCCACGACGAAGGCCGTGATCAGGGACATCCAGTCCAGTGGCGTCGGCACCCTCACGGGCCTCGCTCGCGCACTACAGGCTCGGGGGATCAAGACTCCGGGTGGTCGCACGACGTGGCAGCCGGTGCAGGTGTCGCGGCTCTTGGCAGCCTAGGACCGCTCCTTGTCTCGCAATCGATTGCGCGATTGTGGTCCCTCCCTCGGTCTCAAGGAGGATAAATGGCGCGTAGCGTCCTGAAACGTGCCGTATCAAGGGGCCAATTAGTGCGTCATTTCAAGCACATAGACAATTCTAGACACTTTCCGGCACTGGGTCGGTGCTTGGCGCTGGCGCTACTGGTGACGGCCCCGCCCAGCCTTGCCCAGACCGTCACCGACGGCGACACCATCAAACATGACGGTCAGACGTACCGACTGTGGGGGATCGATGCCCCGGAGACCAAACAGCGCTGCGCTGATGGCTGGGAGGCCGGCAAGGAGGCCACCAAGGCGATAGCGGACCTCATATGAGGTCGCCGGGTCGAGTGTTTCGACGTGGCGCTGGATCGCTACGGTCGGACGGTCGCCCTACGTGAGCCCCCGAACACCGGGGCGAAGTCCACGTCCTGTTCTGAGTTGGTCCAGACGTAGACCTTGCGGCCCATGATGGTCTGTTCTGACGTGGGCAGCCCCATCTTCGCGACGACGTGATCGATTGGCTGGCCGACGAGCTTGGGAAGTTCCGTCTCAAGCGTTGAGGCGCAGCCCCGAGCAGCAACACACACAGCAATCGCTTCATGGTGTTCCCACCTGCGCGCCAGACTGTCATGCGCTGGTCTATGCCGCCAACAATCTCGACACCTGCACCGGCTACTTGGGCTTCCACTCTCGCGCCATCTTCTGCGCCTCCGCGATCTGCGCGGGCGTCATCTTGGCGGTGATCTGCTCCCGGCCCTCCCGCCGCATGCAACCGCATGAAGCAGGAGGGCGCAGCAGCGTCAGCGGTCAGCTACCGGTGAAATACCGGAGGGACAGCACGCAGA
>JBILYJ010000535.1:0-3846 GCA_044377795.1 Reyranella sp.
CTTCGACGTGGTGTGCCTGGCGACGGTCTTGGTCGTGGCCTGCTTGCGGGTGGTCTTCGACATGGCGGCTGCTCCTTGGTGCGGGCCGCGACGGCCGCGGCTCCTACTGACCGGAGCCCCGCCAGCCTGAACCGGTCGGGGCGGTCTGGAGCATGTGGCTCTACTCGGCGTGCTCGCCTTCCTTGAAGGCGCTGTCGGTGATGCGCTTCAGCAGCTCGGCGTAGTGGGCGAGGGTGCCGACGTGGCCCCAGTTGATCTCGTCTGGGCCGACGCCGAAGTGGTCGTCGCTCAGCGCCGTGAGGCGCGCGAGCATCGTGTCGATCTCTGCCTTGCGGGCGATGTAGGCGTCGAGGGCGTTGCGGCGCATGTCGGTCTCCGTTGCTGGTGACCGCATAAGCGCTTCGATCGCGGCACGAGCCAAGCGAACTCGCGGATCATTCGATTGCTTTATTGGGAGCAACACGATCATGGGATTACGAGCGCTGCAGCCGCGCGTTGGGCTGGCGAATCTGCGCACGGCGGCTTTGCCGCCCAAGATCGCGGAACCGTTCTACTCGTCGCCGGCATGGATCGCGCTGCGCGATCGTGTTCGACGTGAAGCAGGTGGACGATGTCAGGTGCCAGGTTGTGGCCGTATCGAGCGCGGCATGATCGTCGACCACACCGTCGAGCTGAAAGACGGAGGCGCGCCGCTGGATCGAAGTAATACCCGGTTGATGTGCAGAGCGCACCACAACCAGAAAACCGACACCGAGCGCGCGAGGCGAACGGCTAGACACAACGTAAGATAGATGTCGTAATTACATTACAATCAAAAAACTAATGCAAAATGCACATGAAGAATGGCGTGTAACCCCCTGGGGGACCTCAATCTTTGGAACCTTTGGGGCCGTGTGCCGGACGGGGGCTCACGCAGAGAATATTTCCCGTCCGCCAATGCCTCCAGAAAATAGCCTGTTCTGGGCCCCGGCAGGGTGCGACAATGAGCGCCGAGAGGGCTGTCAACGATATTTCTGATCGATGATCTGCTTGAGGCCTGTGACGAGAAGAGCCGCTGAGACTGCAGCGTCAGCGTGCCCCCGCTGCCAACGTCTCGGATTGCCTACCCCCAGTGACAAACCGAGGAAGCAAGAAGGCCCCCGCGGGAGGCATTCTTGCTATAAGCTTTGATGTACTCTTACTCCGGCGTTGACTGTGTAGCCAACCGCGGGAAAAACGTCGGCCGCATAGCCTCTCCTGTCGTCGTCTGCCATGATTTCTCCGCGCAGGCTTGCTCCCTCTGGCGGCTCTGCCGCCGATATTCTGCGGTTCCGTTTTGTATCGGGTAGGAGTGTTAACCGCAGGCGCAGGAAACAGAAGCAGCGTGAATGGAAGCAGCTGAAAAAAATAGGCCGACGCGACGTCTGCACCTCTACGTAACCGTTGCGCTTGCGACCCTTCTGGTATGGCTTGCACTGGCCTATGCAGTGCTTCCCTTTTTCTGGCAGCACTACGGGCATCAGCCCGCGCTGGCGGGGCGTGCGATGGTGACGCGCACAGCGTCCGGCATTGCCGGCGATCCCCTGAATGTCGGCTTCGTCGGCAGCTGGGAAGATATCGTCTGCGCCATGGCGGCGGCCGGATGGTCGTCTGCCGATTCAATTTCGTTGAAAACTAGCATCGAGATTGTCGGCAGCGTGCTGCTCGACCGGCCCTATCGCGACGCGCCAGTCAGTCCGAACTTCTATGATGGCCGCCGGGAGGATTTGGCGTTTGAGAAGGAAGAAGGCTCCAGCGCTCGGCGCCGCCATCATGTGCGACTCTGGCGCGTGCTGGAGAATGGGGCCGAACAACGTCCGGTCTGGCTCGGAGCTGTCACTTTCGATCGCGGCGTCGAGTTGAGCCGGTACACGTTGCAGGTGACGCATCGGATTGCGTCAGATGTCGATGCAGAGCGCAATGCTCTAATGGCCGGTCTGGAAAAGGCGGGGCGTGTCTCTGCGACCTACGAGATCGCCGGCGTCGGCCCGACGCTGAACGGACGCAACGGCGGCGGTGACCGATATTTCACCGACGGCGAAATTCTGATTGCGCGCTTGCTCGAAGGCTGTGTGCCGCAAGCTCCAGCTATTCCGCAAAGGTTCGCAAGCCCTGCGCATATTATTGCAAAAAATGCGCTTTGGCGCTTTATCTGCGAACTGTGGCGTTGATGAGAGACGCCGCTCGACGCGAATGGCCAGGCGCTCGGAAGTGAACTCATCGAGCAAGTTGAGCAGGCAATACTTCTGTCTGTGATGGGGCGATCCTCGACGAAGTCATAGAACCATACGTGGTTGGGCTGATCCGGGGCGCAACCAGAACGGCGGCGACCTGTTCGAGTTCCGGGGCGGCGGGGGGGGCTCGCTCAGAGAATGTTTCCTCTCCGCAGTGCCTCCAGGAATCGCCTACATTTGTAGGCTCTGTGAGAGCGACTAGGCTAGCTAGCGTCAGTGTGGTCCCGTCAAGGATGATCACTCTCGCGCAGCAGACGGACCAGCATATGGCGGACATGGTCCTGGCCACCAAAGAAGATCGCGAGAATACGAACTTTCCGCGCCGCCTCGTCGACATCGAACCAGTATATGGCGCGGTCAATCGTCAAGTATCGCACGCCGGCAAGAACATCGTCGCGGGGCGTTCCGCGAAGTGGAAATGTCGAGAGCTGATCCGCTGACTGTCGGATACCCATGATCCGGTACGCGGCATGATCGAGAGCTTCCTCGGAGCTTTCGCCGAATCCGACATAACTTTCGAACAGGTGGTCGAAAATCAGCTCGAAGTCGTGTTCGCTCTCGGCCGAAAACTCAATTGTGAACGGCATGCGCCTGGCGCTTCCGCGTCAGCATGCGCGCGAGACGCGCATCCATCTTGGCGCCGGAGACGAACTTGCCTGCACGTCGGTGTTTCAGCACCTCCGCAAGAGCGGCACGCTCCAGCGCCTCGCTCTCCATCTGCTGACGCAGGAGTTCGACGCCCTGTTGCAGGACGGCGCTGACGCTCTGGAAACGGCCCGCATTGACCAGGGTCTTGGCGAAGAAATGCTGGTCGTCAGTGAGGGAAATCGAGGATTTGACGGTCATGGCACTATTCCCTTTGAGGATTCAGATCGAAGGGTATTACCCAGTCGTACCGTGCGGTCAACAGCACCCAGGAGCCGGCCCAGTTCTGGGCACCGAACTTGAAAGGCAACAATGACCTCTGAGACGGCCGAACCACGCCGTACGGGCCGAAAACCGGACCCTGTGTCGAAGCCGGGCCCGGTGTGGCCGGCCGACGCCGTGGAGCGACGGCCCGTGGCGGCCTTGGTGCCGTTCGCGCGCAATGCCCGGAGCCATTCCGACGAGCAGGTAGCGCAGATCGCGGCCTCGATCCGGGAATGGGGATGGACGATGCCGGTCCTAGTCGACGAGGCCGGAACGATCATCGCCGGCCACGGGCGCGTGCTGGCAGCCCAGAGGCTGGGGCTGGCCGAGATCCCGGTAATGGTGGCGGCGGGGTGGTCGGAGGCCAAGAGGCGGGCGTATGTCATCGCCGACAACAAGCTGGCGCTGAATGCGGGCTGGGACGCCGAACTGCTGCCTGTCGAGCTCGGCGACCTCAAGGCGATGGGCTTCGACCTCGGGTTGACCGGCTTCGGCGAACTCGAGTTGGGCAAGCTGCTGCTCGGCACCGATAGCGATGGCGACCTGGACGAAGCCCCCGAGCTGCCTGCCGACCCCATCAGCAAGCCCGGCGATCTCTGGATCTGCGGCGAGCACCGCGTGCTGTGCGGCGACGCGACGGTCCGCGCCGACGTCGATCGGCTGCTCGACGGCGAACTGGCGGACA
>JBILYJ010000211.1:0-8188 GCA_044377795.1 Reyranella sp.
CCAACTCCGACAATAGACTGAGTGGGACCGTCCGCGTATCGAAGTCCAGCTCCACTGAAGGCGCGACAGCTTTCACGCGTTCCCGAAGTTGCAGGGCAACGAAGGGCCCCGTGACGTGAGGAAGGGCGACCCTGAAAGAGTCATGTGCCCGCGCCGGATCGAAGGTCGGCTTGCCGGATATGGCGCTTCGGATACCGTCGAGGGCGGCACGCACCGCTGGATAGAGCGCCTCCGCCGCTTCGGTCGGCTTTAGGCCTTCGCCGCCCCTGATGAAGAGATCGTCTCGCAGGGCACCCCGGAGTCGCCCGAGGGCATGGCTCGCCGCCGACTGTGTCAGCCCCAGCCGCTTGGCCGCTTCCGTGATGTTGCGGGCTTCGTACACAGCCTCGAAGACCTTCAGCAGGTTGAGGTCGAGGGTACGCAGGGTGGACATGCTGGGCGTCTCCTGACTGCCCTCCAGTATGCACACGGTTCATGTACGGAATGAAGCCTGTTCGTTGGGCGACCTCGTGGGGCGCTCCTATGTTCCTCGTGTTGGTGACGCTTTCAGCGAAGCCAAGACATCGAGGGGCCTCAACCGCGGATGACCTTCCTGATGCGTGTTGGGGACAATCAACAGGGGAGAGATCAAATGAAGCGTATTGTTGCAGCTGTTGCTCTGGTTTCGATGACGGCGGCGTGTGCGGGGCGTGCGCCGGCACCTGTCCCGGTCGTTCAAGCCCAGGATCGATTCATGGACTGTTCGGCAATTTCTGCGGAAGCCCAGTCGAACTCCAAGCGCATCCAGGAACTCGGTTCGGAAGAAGGTGGCAAGGTCGCGCAGAACGTTGCGGCAGGTGTTGCCGGACTGTTCATCCCGGTTCTTTGGTTTGCCATGGACTTCCAGGGCGCGGCGGGTAAGGAAGTCTCGGCTCTTCAGTCACGCCAGCAATATCTGGCGACGATGGCCGATCAGAAGAGCTGCGCTGTTGCTCCGCCATCAAACACGGCCGCGGCGCCTGCAGTGGCCACTGCTCCCGTACCGCAGTTGGCGAAGTAAAGGCAGGACGTGCTTCGCCACTACAACGGAGCACAACATGTGCGTGCACTACTAAATCAAGGTCGGGAGACTACCCTTGGCCGTTCTGAGCACTGGCCCATGTCTCCCGAGCAGTTGGTCGCGTCTCAATCATCATGCGGGAGATGTTTGAATGGACAGCGAACTCCTCAACCGTGTCGGCGGAGAGCGGATATCGGCGCGGCAGATCGACGAGCTGATTGGTTTGGCTCGTGGTATCACGGCAGACGGCATGCTGCACCA
Organism: Reyranella sp.; assembly: GCA_044377795.1. Classification (GTDB taxonomy): domain Bacteria; phylum Pseudomonadota; class Alphaproteobacteria; order Reyranellales; family Reyranellaceae; genus Reyranella. The sequence continues at coordinate 1,301 of JBILYJ010000211.1, forward strand.
GAGCGAGGTCGAGTTCCTGCAGAAGTGGCCCAACGGATTCAAGAATCGGAATGATGGCCGATGGCCGATTGTCGCGCGGAGGCCATTCCCGATGAACTGTTCGTCAGCAAGGTGTCGCGGCCCCTGAAGGGTTACTGCATGGGCTTCAGCGACCTGCTGGGCGGCTTCGGCACCAAGGCGCCCGGCCTGATCTAGCCGGCCGGCCCGTCCATCACGATGGCCACGCGGCCGGTGACGCTGCGCTCGAGGAGCGCGCGCATCGCCTGCGCGGCGTCGGAGAGGGCGAAGGTCCGGTCGACATGCGGGCGGCAGAGACCCTGTTCGCACCAGCCGCGGATGCGCTCCGCCAGGGCGAAGGTGCGCTCCGCTTCCTCGAAGCGCGCATCGTGCGGGCTCCAGCCGACATAGTAGCCGTAGTTGAAGCCCATCACGGCCAGGGTCTTCACCAGCAGGATGTTGGCAGGGACCTGGGGAATCGTGCCGCTGGCGAAGCCGATGGGACAGATGCGTCCGCCCACCGCCATGCAGCGCAGCGACTGCGCGAAGACATCGCCGCCGACCGGATCGTAGACCCGGTCGACACCGCGCCCGTCGGTGATCTTCAGCACTTCCTCCCGAAAGTCGGTCGCGCTGTAGTCGATCACGTGGTCGGCACCGTGCGCCTTGGCGAATTCCGTCTTGCGCGGGCCACCCGCAGTCGCGATCACCGTCGCGCCCAGGATCTTGCCGATCTCGACCGCCGCCATGCCGACGCCGCCCGCCGCCGCATGGACCAGCAGCGTATGACCTGACCGCACGTCGAGCGCCTCGGGCCAGGTCAGGGCGCCGGCCGAGGTCGGATAGGAGATGGCGAGCTGGATCGCCTCGACGAAGCCCACGTTGCGCGGCTTGGGGAAGACATTGACCTCATGGGCCACGACTTCCTCGGCAAGTCCGCCCCAGTCGAGCACGGCCACGACCTCGTCGCCTACCCTGACGCGCCTGCAGGCGGGATCGACTTCGGTGACGACGCCGGAGGCCTCGGTGCCGGGTGCGAAAGGGAAGGGCGGTCGCCGCTGGTACTTGCCGGCGATGACAAGGGTCGTGGCGAAGCTGACGCCCGCCGCGCGGATGCGGATGCGCACCTGGCCGGCCTTCAGCGGCGGCGATTCGACATCTTCGAGACGCAGGTCCTCGGGGCCGCCCCACTGGCGGCAGATCATGGCCTTCATGAGGTGCTTTCTATCAGGCGCCGAAGGCGCCGACGATGGCAACCGAGCAGACGTTGCGCGCCGGGAAACCGCCGAGGTTATGGGTGAGGCCGAGGCGGACGTCGGGACGCTGCCGGGCGCCGGCGCGGCCCTGGAGCTGGAGATACATCTCGTAGATCATGCGGATGCCGGAGGCGCCGATCGGGTGGCCAAAGCATTTCAGGCCGCCGTCGATCTGGCACGGCACCTTGCCGTCCGAATCGTAGAAGCCGTCGAGCACGTCCCGCACCGCGCCGCCTTCCGGTGAGATGAACAGGTCCTCCAGCGTCACCAGTTCGGTGACGGAAAAGCAGTCGTGGCATTCCACCAGGCTGAGCTGCTCGCGCGGCCGGTCGATGCCGGCCTCGCGGTAGGCGCGCTGGGCGGCGACGCGGGCCGTGGCGAAATAGCTTCCGTCCCAGGTGTTGAACTGCTCCTCGACGCCATTGGAGCCCGCGATCTGGAGCGCCTTGACCGAGACGATGTCCTTCTTGCCGAGGCTGCGCGCGATCTCTGGAGTGGTGACGATGGCTGCGGCGGCGCCGTCGCTCACGCCACAGCAGTCGTAGAGCCCCAGCGGATCGGCGATCAGCGGCGCGTTCAGGACGTCGGCTTCGGTAATCGCGCGCTGCAGGTGAGCCTTGGGATTCTTGACGCCATTGGCATGGCTCTTGACCGAGATGTGGGCCATTGCCCGCTTGAGGTCGTCCCGGCCGATGCCGTGCTTGGCGCGATAGGCCGAGGCGAGCTGGGCGAAGCTGCCGGGGGCGGTGAGGTTCGACCACCACAGCGGTGGGGTCGATCCGGCATTGAGGCTGGGCAGACCGCCGAAGCCGGTGTCCTTCAGCTTTTCGACACCCAGCGCCAGAGCCATGTCGCAGGCGCCGGCCGCGACGGCATAGACCGCCGACCGGAAGGCATCGGAGCCGGAGGCGCAGTAGTTTTCCACGCGGCTGACGGGAATATAGTCGAAGCGCAGCGTCTCGGAGAGCGGCAGGCCCGACTTGCCGACATGGACCTCGTCGAGGCACGTCGATAGCCAGGCAGCATCGATCTGCTTGCGCTCGATGCCGGCATCGCCGATCGCCTCCTCGAAGGCGCCGACCATCAACTCCTCGGCGCCCTTGTCCCAGTGCTCGCCGAAGCGCGTACACCCCATGCCGACGATGGCGACCTTGTCGCGAATTCCAGAGGCCATGCCAATGTCTCCCTAGCCGAGCTGCACCGGCAATCGTTTTACGCCGCGCAGGATGAGCGAATCGTGCCATTCCGGGTCGCCGCCGGAAAGCCGGACGTCAGGCAGTCGTTCCGCGAGCCGGGTCGTCGCGATCTGCGCCTCCAGTCGTGCCAGCGGCGCGCCCAGGCAGAAGTGGATGCCGTGACCGAAGGTGAGGTGGACATTGGGCTCGCGGCCGATGTCGAACCGGTCGGGATCGACGACGGCCTCGGGATCGCGGTTGGCCGAGTTCATGAAGGCGAAGAGGCGCTGGCCTTCGCGAATCGTCTTGCCGCCCAACTCGAGGTCCGCAGCGGCGACACGCGCGAGGGCACCCGAGGGACCGTCGTAGCGCAGATATTCCTCGACCGCGCTCCCGGCCAGGGACGGATCGGCGACCAGGCGCTCCCACTGCTCGCGATGTCGCATCGAGTAGAGGAAGCCGTTGCCGATCAGGTTGGTGGTCGTTTCGTGACCGGCGAACAGGAGCAGGATGCAGGTGCCGATGATCTCGTCGGTCGTGAGCGCATCGCGATCATCGCGTGCCAGCACGAGATGGCTGATCATGTCGTCGTGCGGCTCTGCGGTACGTGCCTCGACCAGGCTGCGGAAATAATCCGACATGGCCTTGGCGCCGGATTCGGCACGAAGGTACTTGTTGCCGGCGACCTGGGCCGTGCCGATGAACAGGGCGATGTCGTCGGACCAGACCTTTACGCGTTCGAGGTCGGCGCGCGGCACGCCCAGCAGGTCCATGATCACGGAGGCCGGCAGCGGATAGGCAAAATCGGCGATGTAGTCGACGGTCTCGCCGCGCCGGGCCTTGGCTTCCATGCCCTCGATCAGGTGGGCGACGATGGTCTCGATGCTGGGCCGCAGGTTGGAGACCGAGGTCGGCGTGAAGGCCTTGTTGAACAGCCGCCGCAGCCGCGTGTGGTCGGGCGGATCGCGGAACACCATCCAGTGATTGAGGTAACGAACCAGGCTGTCGATCGAGCCGCGCTGGTACTCGGGGTTGGTCTTGAAGAAAGGCGTCAGCCGGTCGGCCGAGATCTGCCTGTTGTTGAGCGCCACCTGCTTCACGTCCGCATGGCGCGTGATGATCCAGGCCTTCATGGCCGGCGACCAATGGACCGGATCCTCCGCGCGCAGACGCGCGAATTCCGGGAACGGGTTGGCGTTGGTTGCGGGCTTGCCGAGATCGAAGACGTAGGTCACCGGGCAAGGCTAGCGCCACGCGGTTTACCAAACAAGTGTTTGGTTGGTAGAAGGATCCATGTCCCGTGAGACCCTGATGGCTGTCTCCGCCCGCCTGTTTGCCCGCGGTGGCTTCGACGCCACCTCGATGCGCGACATCGCGGGCGAGGCCGGCATGCTCGCGGGCTCGATGTACTATCACTTCCCCTCGAAGAACGACCTGATCGCGGCGGTCTACGAGCAGGGGGTGGCGGAGATCGGCAGCGCGGTCGATCGCGCCCTGGCGGGGCAGCAGGAGCCTTGGTGCCGCCTGGAAGCCGCCTGCGTGGCGCATCTGCAATCGCTGCTGGCCGACCGTGCGCATGCGGCCGTCATGACGGCCGATCTCAGCCGCCTCGATCCCAAGCTGCGTCGCCGGCTGGTCACGATGCGCGACGGCTATGAGCGGCGCTTCGTCGAACTGGTCGCCGCCTTGCCGCTCGCGCCTGGCACCGATCGCACCCTGTGGCGTTTGCAGCTTCTGGGCGCGCTCAACTGGACGCCCACCTGGTACAGGCCGAATGGAAAGTCCCCAGCCACGATCGCCCGCGCCCTGATGGCAGCGCTTCGAATATCGGCTACGGAGGCATCATGACCGTAGGCATTCGATACGTCCTGCCAGGTGACGAGGCGCTGTTCGACCGCGTTGCGCCCGACGTGTTCGACCATCCGGTGGAGCGCAGCCACCTCTCCCGATATCTCACCACGCCAGGACACCATCTCATCGTGGCGATTGTGGAGGGGCAGATCGTCGGTCAGATCGCCGCCGTGGTGCACTATCATCCGGATGGACGCCCGACCGAACTGTACATCGACGAAGTGGGAGTGACCCCGGCGTTCAAACGGCAGGGAATTGCCCGTCGTCTGCTCGATGCCATGCTCGCGCTTGGCCGGGAACTGGGGTGCCGGGAAGGCTGGGTCGGTACCGAGCCGGACAACGACGCTGCGCGGGCCCTTTACGAACCCAGGAGCGAACCGGCCGAGAGCTTCGCTCTGTACGTGCTCCGGCTCTAGGCCGCACGCCGGGGCGCAGCGTCGATGGACCTGGTGCTACCTGACCCACGGTCCGAAGGGCGGCATGTCCTTCGAGGGCTTGAGCGGGAAGTTCGGAGCGCGCTTTTCGAAGAACGACTTGATGCCCTCCTGCGCATCGGCGCCGGCCGCGAGATGGCCGACGCACTGCAGGTCGAGCGTCACCGCATCGAGCGGATCCTGCGCGCCCCACATGCTCCACATCAGCCGGCGGTTGACCGCCGCCGCCACGGCAGAAGAAGTCGAGGCGGCGAACTTCGCGGCCAGCGCCTGCGCCGCCGGCAGAAGCTCCTCCGGCGCATGGACGGACCGCACGAGGCCGCCCTTCAGCGCCTCGTCCGCGCCGAACAGGTCGGCAGTCATGACCCATTCCTGCGCCTGCTGCATGCCCACAAGGCGCGGCAGGAACCAGCAGCTTCCGGCCTCCATCGCCATACCGCGCTTGTTGAAGACGAAGCCGATGCGGGCGCTGCTCGACATCATCCGGACATCCATCGGCAGGCACATGGTGATGCCGACGCCGACGGCGGCGCCGTTGATCGCCGCCACGATCGGCTTCAGACAATTGAAGATGGCGAGCGTGATCGAATCGCTGGCCTCGCGCTTCTCGGGCTTGTTGCCGTCGTTCCAGACCTGGAAGGCGGCCGTCCCGCCCGAGATGTCCGCCCCGGCGCAGAAGGCGCGGCCGGCACCGGTGACGACGATCGCGCGCACCTCGTCCATCGCGTTCACGCGCTGGAAGAAGTCGATCAGCTCGCGGCTCATGGTGGTCGAGAAGGCGTTGAGCTTGTCGGGCCGGTTGAGCGTCACGGTCATCACGCCGCCGTTCAGTTCCGTCAGCAAGGTCTCGTATTTCATGGCCAGAATTCCCTCCCCGGTCGGTTCCGCCCAGCAAGACGGAATGTCGTTGCTTGGCTTCAAGGTTTGGGAAACATTCGCCGCAACACCCGCCAACTGCAATCCCGGAGGAAGTCGATGTCCCATCTGATCAAGACCGTCGAAGACGGCGTCATGAAGATCGTGCTCAACCGTCCCGATGCCATGAATGCGCTGAGCCGCGACATGATGCAGGCCCTCTCCGACTCGCTCGAGGAAGCGGCGGGGACCCGCGCCATCGGCTGCGTCGTGGTGCGCGGCGCCGGCGACAAGGCCTTCTGCGCAGGTGGCGACGTGAAGTCGATGGCCGCAGGTCGCGACCAGGAGAAGACCTACGAGGACAAGGTCCATGAAATCCGCGAGCGCATGAAGGTCTCCGAGCTGCTGCACGAGATGGGCAAGCCGACGATCGCCATGGTGAACGGTGTCGCCGCCGGCGCCGGCCTGTCGCTGGCCCTCGCCGCCGACATGCGCTTCGCCGGCAAGAGCGCGCGCATGACGACCGCCTTCGCCAAGGTGGGATTCTCCGGCGATTTCGGCTCGCACTACTTCCTGCACAAGCTGGTGGGCACGGCCAAGGCGCGCGAGCTCTACTTCACCGCCGAGATCCTGAACGCCGAGCAGATCGAGAAGCTCGGCCTCGCCAATCGCGTGGTCGACGATGCCAACCTCGACGCGGAGACGATGGCCTTCGCGAGGAAGCTCGCCGCCGGCCCGCGCGTTGCCTGGTGGCACGTGAAGAAGAACATGAAGGTCGCGGAAGAGGGCACTCTCTCCGAGGCGCTCGACAGCGAGGCCGCGCGCATGATCCGCACCGGCGAGACGGAAGATCACAAGGAAGCGGCCCGCGCCTTCGTCGAGAAGCGCGCCCCGAACTTCAAGGGCCTCTGAGCTTCAGCCGGGCGGCGAGGCGGGCCAGCGCGCCCGCCACGCCGTCGGGCATCGCGACCATGGCGGCGATCAGCAGCACGCCGTAGAGCAGGGCGGAATAGCCCTTGCCCAGCCCCGCCGTCACGTCGGGGAAGAACTGCAGGAACAGCCCGCCCAGGATCGCGCCGCCAGCCGAGTGCATGCCGCCGATCACCAGGCCGAACAGCATCTGGACCGACAGCGCGAAATTGTAGCTGCCCGGGCCCACGAACCCGAACTGCCAGGCTGACAGGCAGCCGGCGACGGCGAGATAGGCCCCGGCGATTCCGGAGGCCGTGGCGCGCACCTGTGGCACGCGTATGCCCTGGGCGGTCGCCGCGAGATCGTGATCGCGAGATGCTTTCAGCGCGCGGCCGGCGCGGCTGTGGA
>JBILYJ010000212.1:0-8171 GCA_044377795.1 Reyranella sp.
GCTCGTGCCCACCCTTCGAGACGCATCGCTACGCGATGCTCCTCAGGGTGAGGTTGTCGGGGCTGTTCATAGCCCGTTGTTTTAGCTGCATTCATTTCCGGCCAGACTCTCAGGACGACTCTGTTTGCCGCGGGAGCCACTCCCGTGGGACCCGCCAACAGCGTGGAGAGCGCCTTCGCGCTGATTGCCGATCACGCGATCGATGCCGCGATCCTCGATATCCGCCTCTACAAGGACGAGCTGGTCTTTCCCGTCGCCGACGTGTTGCAGGCGCTGGCCGAGTTTCTGGCTCAGCAAAGCGCCGCCTAGATCTTTCAGGGCGAGAGAGCATCCAAAAGACGTCCGGAGAGCGGCGCACCGGACGGGGCGGTCTCAAAGACACGGCCGATTCCGATCTGACGGAGCGCCCCGTCGCTTTGCTCGACGAGCAAGGCATCGAAGCGGTACTTCTCGGCCAGTGCCCTGCCATCCGTCGGCCCGAGAACCATGAGCGCGGTCGACCACGCGTCGGCCTCCATGCAGCTCGACGCAACGACTGAAACCGACGCGATCGCATTGTCGACGGGACCGCCGCGCAACCGGTCCATCGTGTGGGACAGCCGCGTCCCTCCGACCTCGATCCAGTGCCGGTAGTCGCCTGAAGTGGCGACGGCAGCGTCCTGCAACTCGATTGTGCCGAGCGGACTGCGCAGCTCGTAGTCGGGCTTCTCCACGGCGATGCGCCACGGCGTCTCGTCCGGCTTCGTGCCGCTTGCCTCGAGTTCACCATCCAGTCCGACCAGCCCATCGGAGATGCCGAACGCCTTCACGGTGTGCATCATCTCATCCACGGCAAACCCCTTGGCGATCCCTGACAGGTCGAGGTCGAATTGTGCGTGCTTGCGCGCCCGTCCTCCCGGCGCATCCAGCTCGAGGACCGTATGGGTTGGCGGCAGCCGTTCGCGAAGGGCCGCCTGGATCGCTTCCTTGTCGGGGATCGAGCCGGCGGGCCCGAAGCCCCACGCATTGACAAGGCGCCCGACACCGATGTCGAACGCGCCTCCGGACAGGCGCCCGATCTCCAGCCCTTTGGCGAGAACCTGCATGAGTTCCCGAGGCAATGAGACCCAGCTACCGGAAGAGGCGGCATTGAGGCGCATCAGATCGCTGTCCGGCTTCCAGGTGGACATCTGGCGGTCGACGCGGTCGACGGCACGCGCCAGGGCGATGTCCAGGGCAGCGATGTCGGCCTCGGGTGGGGAATAAAGGATCGCGGACCACCGCGTTCCCATGGTTGCGCCGCTCAAGGCGTTGCGACGGAGACTAGTAGACATCTTCGAGGTATCTCCCTTCGTCCTTGAGAAGGCCGGGCGTCAGGCCGGCGGGAACCAGCAGTTCGCCCAGCGTTTCCCTGACGCCGGCCGCCATCTCGCGTCCGCCGCAGACCAGGACCTGGGCGCCTGCGCCGATGAGGGTGCGCAAGCGATCGGCATCGGCCCGGAGGCGATCCTGCACGTAGCCGCCGCCTCTCACGCGCGAGAAGATCGCCGACAGGCTGGTCAGCCGCCTGTCGTCCAGCCACCCTTGGATCTCGCGCCCATAGAGGAAGTCCGACTCCGGGTCGCGCCCGCCGAAAAAGAGGTGCAGGGGCCGTCGTCCACCATTGGCGCGAATGAATCCCGCCAGCGGGCCTATGCCTGTGCCGGCACCGATCAGGATGACGGGCTTGCATCCCTGCACCGGACGGAAGGACGGATTGGCCTTCACGAAGGCCTCGATCCGGTCGCCCGGCTGCAAGCCATGGAGCAGGCCCGAGCAGAGGCCGCCAGGATGTTTGCGCACGCAGATCTCGATGAAGGCATCGCGGGCCGAGCTGGCCAGGGAGTAGTAGCGCGGCAAGGTCTCGCCCGGCGGTACGATGGCCAGCAGGTCGCCGGCCGAGAACGGTGGCCAGCCACGGTCGGCAAGACGCGCGAGCAGGCTGCTTTCAGGCAAGGCGAAGCGCAGCACGCAGGTCGGCGCCTGCACCTCCGTGCCATAGTCGATACGGTCGATGAGTGTCAGCGCATGGGTGCGCTGCCGCTCCGGCGCGTGCGCCAGCACCAGATCCTCGCCCATGACGGCCGAGAGCGCCTTGCCCCAGCGCGCGAATTCCTGCGGGGACTGACGGTCGATCGTCTCCAGGGGGAGCAACGACGTCCAGCCCCTGCGCGTCAGTGCGGCATCGACATCGCGCGCAAACCCGCAGAACTGTGGAAACTGGCGATCGCCAAAACCCAGGACGGCGAACCGGAAAGGCGGTGGTGCCCCGATCTCGTCGAGGCGTTCGAGGAATGCACGGGCGCTCGCCGGGGCTGTGCCGTCGCCATGGGTCGCCGTCAGCAGGAACATTCGCTGCGCCGCCGGATAGGATCGCGCGACGCAGTCCATGGCGACGGTGTGGACCTTGTGACCGTTGGCCGTCAGTGCGGCATGCAGCGTCCCGGCGAACCCCCAGGTGCTGCCGCCTTCGCTCCCGACCATGATCACCGTGTCGGCAGTCCTGGCGGGGACATTCGCGGCGATCGGCGCATGCGCACGGCGCCTCCTCCACCACAGGGCGGTCCCGGTCACGCCCAGCACTGGAACAGCGAGGGCACTCAGCCCGAGCAGCACCCCGACCCACCACAAACCCCGGCCGGTATGCATCCTATAGATGAACTCGTAGATCTGGCGGCCGACCGTATGTTCCTGCCAGGCCAGCAACTTTCCGCTCGTCGGGTCGACGTAGCCCTCGCCGGCAGTGGTCGTCAGTCGGAAGAAGTCGTTTGGATCGGCCGGGTTGGGAAACGTCAGTTCGCGAAGCTGGCTGAGATCGATACCGCGCAATGCCTCGATCCGAGCCAGCGGCAGAGCGGACCCGCCCTGTGCCATCGTCGGGAAGCTGGGCGTCCGCGACTGGCCGTCCGGGATCACCCCGAACGTCGTCAGTGACAGGAAGAGCGCGGTGAGCGTCGACACGATGAGTCCGAGCGTTGCCAGCCGGCCCAGATCGGCATGCAGCCGCTCCATGGCACCGCCGCGCGAGCGATCGAGAAGGCGAGCCCATCCGCCCATTCGCCGAGCCGTCATCTGCACGCCGGACAGCGTCAGGACGAGCAATGCCAACGCAGCCGCGCCGGCAGCCAGGCGCCCGCCGTCACTCAGAAAAAAGGACCGGTGGAAATTGGTCATCCAGCGCTCGAACGCCGAGGGGGTGTAGGTCGAGACCGGTTCGCCGCTGGAAGGGTCGACGACCATCGCAGCCGGTCCATCGGCCCCGGTGGAGAACGCAATGACCTTGCCCGAAGGCAGCCTCTTGATCTGCTCCACGCCGGGATGGGTGGCGACGGTCCGCCCGGCCAACTCGGCAACACTGATGCCGTCTGCAGGATGTGAGATCGCTCCGGCACGGTCCAGGGCGGGCATCACCGACAGCACCGAGCCGCTGATGACGAGCGCCATCAGCGGAATGATGACGGAAAGGGCGAGAACCTTGTGTATCCAGCGCAGCATGACATGCCTCCCGAGTGGCGTCGGCCTACATGTCGTAGGTGAAGGTCTGGACGTAGCTGCGTCCCGTCACGGGTCGGCCTGCCCCCGCGGCGGTCAACGGGACGACCACCTCGGACGGGCTGTCGCGCATGTCCTCGGCCGCAACGTCGATGTGCAGCTTGTAGCCGGCATCGAACAGCGCATCGGCCAGGTCGACGGTGACCTTCAGCGTGCGGCCGGCACCAACGCTCGCGCCGGTGATGCCGTTGATCCCGGCGACGTTGCCGCGGGAGGCGCGCTCCCAGCCGCTCAGGTGGCTGTAGTACTTCGACTTCGGGCCGGCCACCCACAGCGTGCCTTTGTACGCTCCCGAAGCGTCGGTCACGTAGAGCGCGAGATAGGCACCGTTGCCGCCATAGTTCTTGAGGGTGGTCGTCAGTGTGACGGGGCGGGCCATTGCCAAGGCCGGAACGGTCAGGGCGGTCGTCATGGCGAGGCCGGCAAGCAGTGTCTTGATTCGCATCGTCTCATCTCCAGCTGGTCGTGTTGAGCGAGCCCACACTGGACGCAAAGGCTGACGCACTGCTGAAGCGCGACGGGACTTCGCTTCAGGTCGCCGTCAGGTTGGAGATTGCGGAACGATCGATGTCACACGAGGCGTCGTTACTGAATCTCTGCCTTGGGAGGCGTTGGTCCATTGAGGACCTCGTTGGCGGGAGGCACCGGGACGGTGCGTCGTCCGTCGTCGCGGTCGCCACGTCCGTTCCTGTGCTTTATCCGGACGATGGCGAGCGATCCCGGATCGATCTTCACTGCGATCTCGCGGCCGTCTGCATCAATTCCCCTGATTTGATAGCAGCCGTCATCGATCTTGATTCTGCGGACCGTCCAACCCTGGGCCTTCGCCATTTGCTCGACGGCTTCGCGCGGCTGCCATTGGGCCATGGGGACCGTGCAGTCGTCCTCCCTGGCCAGCGCTGCCGATGATGCCAGCGCGCCCGCAAGAATGGCGGCGATCAATACCGTCCTTTTCACGTTCCGTACTCCCGCCAGTGAAATCGATGTCTTCTCTTGGGCCAGCTTCCTGACGGCGACCTGAAGGCGTGCCGACATTTGCTTCAGGTCAATGTCAGCTCGCCGATTGAAGTTCATTGGAGGTCCGGTAAGCGGACTCAGCAACTGACCGGATCGGAACCATGCGAGTTCTGTTGATCGAGGACGATACGATTCTTGGCGCGGCCGTGCGCGATCAGATCGCCGCCGAGGGCCACTCGGTGGACTGGGTCACGCGGCTGGATGCGGCGCGGGACCATATCGGCAGCGCTGCCTATGATCTTCTTCTGCTGGACCTGATGCTGCCCGATGGCCGGGGCATTGGCCTGCTGCGCGACCTCCGCATCCGCGGAAATGTCACGCCGGTCATCATCCTGACCGCGATGGATCAGCTGTCCGACCGCATAGAGGGGCTCAATGCCGGGGCCGACGACTACCTGGTCAAGCCCTTCGACCTTTCCGAGCTGTCGGCGCGGCTGAACGCCGTGGCGCGGCGCTATGCCGGGAATCCCAATCCTCTGGTCCGTATCGGGGATCTCGAGATCGATCTTGCGGCGCGCTCGATCCTTCGTGCGGGACGGACCATCGACCTGACGGCTCGCGAATGGGCGCTGTTCGAGGCTTTCGTGCAGCGTCCCGGCCAGATCCTGTCCAAGGCGCAACTGGAGGAGCGCCTGTATTCGTTCGGGGCGCAGGTGGAGAGCAACACGACCGAGGTACACGTCAGTCGCCTGCGCAAGAAGCTCGGACATGGCATCGTCGAAACCGTACGCGGTGTCGGCTATCGGCTGGGACGGGCCGCGTGACGGCGCCACGCAGCCTGCAGTGGCGGATTTCCCTGTGGCTGGGGCTTGGCGTCGCGCTGCTCTGGGGCGTTGCCACCGTGGCGACGGCGCAAAGGCTTCGCCACGAGATGGACAAGGTCTTCGACAGCGCTCTCGAGGAGACGGCCCAGCGTCTTCTCCCGCTCGCCGTGCTCGATATCCTGAGCCGCGAAGAGGGCGACACGTCCCAGCGTATCGTCACGCTGAGGGAGCACGACGAATACTTCACCTACGCGGTACGCGATGAGCGCGGGGGCATGCTGCTGCGCTCGCATCGTGCCGATGAGTCCGTGTTCCCTCCCTTCTCGAAGATGGGATTCATCGATACCCCGACCCATAGGGTCTACTTCGATGCCGCGGTGCAAGGCACGATCACAATTGCCGTGGCCGAACCGCTCGCGCATCGCCGCGAGCTCGCGAACGAGGCCCTCCTGGGGCTCGCCTGGCCGCTGGCCCTGCTGGTTCCCGCCAGCCTTCTCCTCGTCTGGGCGGTCGTTCGCGTCTCCATGGCGCCGATCAGGAACCTGCGAACGGGAATCGAGGCGCGTGGCAGTGGCGACCTCACGCCCATCCCGGCCGCTGGCCTGCCGTCCGAGATCGGGCCGATCGCGGACGCCGTGAACCATCTTCTCCTGAGACTGAGCCGCGCCCTGGATGCCGAGCGCAGTTTCACCGCCAACTCGGCCCACGAACTGCGCACGCCTGTTGCCGCGGCGCTGGCGCAGACCCAACGGCTCATCGCCGAGACAAAGGATGCTGTTTCCCGGGAGCGGGCGCAGCAGATCGAGAGGGCGTTGCAGCGTCTTGCGCGATTATCCGAGAAACTGATGCAACTGGCGAGGGCGGAGGGCGGTCGCCTCCGGGGCCGGGAGACGACCGACATCGCAAGCGTCGCGACGATGGTTGTCGATGAGATGGTGCGGAAGCCCGGCATGGCCGAACGGATCATCCTCGATGTTCCCGCAACGCCGGTACCGGCCGGAATCGACGCCGACTCCTTCGCGATCGTTTTGCGAAACCTCGTCGAGAACGGTCTCAAGCATGGGCCCGCCGACAGGCCGGTCGCGATCGCTCTCTCAAGGGACGGCGTGCTGACCGTTTCCAACGAGGGGCCGCCCGTTCCGCCCGACCTTGTGTCGCGCCTGTTGCAGCCTTTTGAGCGTGGCCACACCACCGCGGAGGGGGCCGGTCTCGGCCTTGCCATCGTCAAGGCCATTGCCGCCGGAACCGGCGGTCGACTCATCCTGACATCGCCCTTGCCAGGACAGCAAAGCGGCTTCGAGGCGAGGTTCGCGGCCCCGCCTCCCAAGCTGGAGGGACATGCGGAGAAGCCCGGGGAGAAAAGAGCGGCCAACAGCGTGGAGAGCGCCCTCTAGAACTTGCGGCGGAACGAGAAGAGATCGGCGTCGGGATCGTGGCAGCCGAACCGTTGCAACGCACCCTCCACGTGTGCGTTGGCCGGTCTGCCCAATCCAGCACCCAGGAGCCGACGATGCCCACCCCGAAGGAAATCGAAGACAAGTTCTGGTCGGCGCTGAAGTCCGACATGACCATGATGCTGGGCCTCGACGGCGTCGAGGACGGTCATGCGCGCCCGATGACCGCGCAGCTCGACGGCGAGCGCGGGCCGATCTGGTTCTTCACCAGCCGCGACAATACCATCGTCCAGAAGCTCAGTGCCGGAGAGGGCAATCGCGCCATCGCGACCTTCACCTCGAACGGCCACGACCTGTTCGCGACGGTCCATGGCGGGCTCACGCTCGACACCGATCCGGCGACGATCGACCGGCTGTGGAACCGCTACGTCGCGGCCTGGTTCGAGGGCGGCAAGACCGATCCCAAGCTCGCGCTGCTGCGCCTCGACGCCAAGCACGCCGAGATCTGGCTCGATGCGTCGAGCGTCGTCGCGGGAATCAAGATGCTGCTCGGCGCCGACCCCAAGCAGGAATACAAGGACAAAGTCGCCACGGTGAGCCTGAGGGGCTGACGATGGCTGCGAAGATCGAGCGAAATCCGTTCGGCACCCCTCGGGCCATGGATCGCCGCGTCGAGGCGGCGATCGGGGCGCAATTGCGCTACTGCGCGGGCAATCGCCTGCGCATCGCGCGGCGGCTGCGCGAACTCGAGGAGGAACGGGACCTCGAAAGCGTGCTCGAGAGCAGGGCCTCCCTCGTGGAGTCGCTTGGCTTCATGGCGGGTGCGGTAGTCAATCGGCGATTGCCGTCCGTCCCCGTCTCATGGACGGCATCGCTTGTGCGGCTCGCCGCCACGAGCTGGTTGCCGATGGAGACGTTGCTTCGTCGGATGGGGCTGCGGACCTCGCGCGAGATCGAGATCGAGCGTATGGCCCTCAGGCTCATGCTGGGCGATCTGGAGCGGCTTCCCAGCGCTCTGGGAAGCCACCGTCTCGCCAGCTCCGGCATACGGGTCGTCCGCCCCTGAGGGGGCGACCCCCGGATATCAGTGTCCGGCCGCGGCGACGCCTTCGGCCGGTGGTGGCGTAGTCTTGCCCTTCTTGGCCTTGCCGCGTTCCTCGAAGCGCTGCAGGACCGTGAAGAACGAGGGCACGAACAGCACCGCCAGGCAGGTCGAGGCGATCATGCCGCTGAATACGCAGAGGCCCAGCGAGATGCGCGAGTTGGCGCCCGCGCCCGTTGCCGTCACCAGGGGCACGACGCCCAGGATGAAGGCGAACGAGGTCATCAGGATGGGACGGAAGCGCGTGCGGGCCGCGTCGATCGCCGACTCGATGATCTCCTTGCCCTCGGCCCGCCGTTCGCGCGCCACCTCGACGATCAGGAT
>JBILYJ010000243.1:0-7546 GCA_044377795.1 Reyranella sp.
CGTCGGCGCGGCGTCCTTCGCGGCCCTCGGGCAGAACGTCACCGCCTTCAACCCCTATTCGGGCGCCGGCCTGACGGGCGGACCGCTGCCGCAATACACATCGCCGCCCACCGCCCCGGCCGCTGAGGCAGTCGGCTCCGGTCCGGTCGTCGGTCCGGCTTTCAATCCCTGGTCGTCTCGCAACCCGGCGCTGGCGTCGCGCCCGGCTACTCCTCCGCAGACCTCTGCTCCGACTCGGCAGACCAAGGCAGCAGCCTCCCTGCCACCGCCTCCGCCGGGACCGATCAAGAGCCGCGTCGTCGCCGTTCCCGAACTGACGACGAGTCGCAGCAAGTCGCGCAATGTCGAGAAGGCCGGCGCCGCACCGGCCGCCAAGTCCGCCTCCACGCCAGCCGCCCCGACGGTCGTCGCGCCGGCTCCCGTGCCAGCGGCGCCGGCCCCTGTAGCGGTCGCGCCGCCGGCATCCGCGGCAACGCCCGCCGCACCGCCTCCGGTCGCCGCCGTACCCGCACCGCCCCCTGCTCGGCCCGCGCCTGCGCCGACCACCGCACCGACGGCCCCGAGCCTCGCCGCCCCGATGCCCGCTCCGGCGCCGCCCGCGGCTGCAGCGCCCCCGCCTCAACCTCCCGCGGTTGAGCAGCGCCAGATGGCGGCCTTGGCGCCGGCGCCTTCGCCGCCGCCCGGTCCGCCGGCGCGCAGTAGCGTGGCCGTCACTCTGGTCTTCACCGCCCGGTCGACCGAACTTTCAGATGCATCCAAGGTCGAGCTCGACCGGCTCGCCAAGGACGTCGTCGACCGTACGCTGCGACAGGTCGAGTTGCGCAGCGTCTCCGAAAACAGCGATCCGGACAGCCGCAAGATTTCGCTGGCCCGAGCGCTGATTGTGCGGAACTACCTGATCGACAAGGGCGTCCGATCCAGGATCGAAATCGCGGCGATCGTGGGCGGCGGCGGGGAGCGGGTGGAGATTCTGGTGCCCAGCACATGATCCCGCAAGCGCCCGGCAGGCATCGGGAGACAGTATGAGTAATCCGCTTCCGTATCTCATTCGCATGCTGCTGTTCCTCGCGGTCGTGGTCGGCATCGCCTACCTCCTCCACCACGACCTGCTGCGCGTGTTCCTGAACACGCCAATCCTCAACAGCGTCATCCTGGGTGTCCTCGCGATCGGCATCTTCTTCGTGATGCGCCAGGTCCTGTCCCTGTGGCCCGAAGTGCGGTGGCTGCGGCGCTTCCAGCATCGCGAGCCCGGCGCCCCGCCGCTCGAGACCGAGTCCATCGACCTGATGGCGCCGATGGCCGCCATGATGGGCGACCGTCAGGACAATTTCCGCCTGTCGCCTACGGCGACGCGGGCCATGCTCGACGGCATCGCCAGCCGCCTCGACGAGCGGCGCGAGCTCAGCCGTTACATGATCGGCCTGCTGATCTTCCTCGGCCTGCTCGGCACCTTCTGGGGCCTGCTCGAGACGATCGGCGCGGTCGCCGACGCCATCGTCGGGATGCAAGTCACCGGCGGCGATGCGGTGCAGATCTTCGCCAAGCTGAAGCAGGGGATCGAGGGACCGCTCAAGGGCATGTCCACCGCCTTCGGCGCCTCGCTGTTCGGCCTCTCCGGCTCGCTCGTGCTGGGCTTCCTCGAACTGCAGGCGAGCCAGGCCCAGGGTCGCTTCCACACCGAGCTCGAGGAATGGCTGGCGGGCGCCACGCGGCTCTCGAGCGGCACCCTGCAGACAGAAGGTGAACAGGGCGTCTCGGCCTATGTCGAGGCCCTGCTGGAGCGTACCGCCGACGGTCTCGACGATCTCACGCGCACGCTCCGGCGCAGCGAGGAGGGCCGCGAGCAGGTGGCCGCCGCCAACGCCGCGCTGGTCGAGCGCCTGTCGGCGCTGACCGAGAGCATGCGCTCACAACAGGCGCTGCTGGCGCGCCTCGCCGAGCAGTCGATCGAACTGCGCGGCGCCGTCGGGCGCCTGACCGAGCGCAAGCCGGAGGCCGACAGCGAGGCCTTGCTGGCGCATCAGCGCAACCTCGAAGCCGGCCTTGCCCGCCTGATCGACGAAAGCGTGCGCAGCCGCACCGCGCTGGCCGACGAGCTGCGCGGCGAGTTCCGCCTGCTCGCCCGCACCATCGCCACGACGCGTAACGCGACGCCGGGCGACGACTGACCATCATGGCAGCCGCATCCCGCCGTCGAGGAGGAGGAAGCGCCGACTACACATGGCCGGGCTACGTCGACGCGCTGACGACCCTGCTGATGGTGCTGATCTTCCTGCTGTCGCTGTTCAGCGTTGCGCAGTTCACCCTGACCGACACGCTCAGTTCCCGCGACAGTGCGATCGACGCCCTGAACAAGCAGCTCGGCAGCCTGGCCAGCGTGCTGTCGCTCGAAAAGGCGGCCAACGACGGCCTGAAACAGGATCTCGAGAAGCTCACCCTGCAGCTTCGCGACAACCAGGCCGAGCGCGACCGCCTGGGCGCCGATCTGGCGGCCCAGCGCAGCGCCGCCGATGCGCTGAGAAGCGAGCGCGATCGTCTCACCGCCGATCTCTCCAGCCAGCGCAGCGCGTCGGACGCGCTGAGAAGCGAGCGCGATCGTCTCACCGCCGATCTCTCCAGGCAGCGCAGCGCGTCGGACGCGCTGAAGATCGAGCGCGACCAGCTCACCGAGCGCCTGACCTCGATGATGGCGGAGCGCGACCGGCTCGCGGCCTCGTTGGAAAGTGCCAACAAGGAGGCCCTGTCCACCGCCTCCAAGGCCGGCGACCTCCAGAAGGAGATCGAGCGCCAGCGGCTGGAGCTCACGCGTCTCGCCGCCTCGCTGGCGGCCGCCAACCAGGACAAGGGCAAGCTGTTCGGCGATCTGACGGAAGAGCAGAAGCTCAGCGCCGAGCAGAAGGCCGCCGTCGTGCGGCTCACCGCCGAGCTGGCGGCTCTCAAGAACGAGCTGGCCCGCCTCGGCACCGTCCTCGACGCCGCCGACGCCAAGGCCAAGGAACAGCAGGCGCAGATCGTCGACCTCGGCCAGAAGCTCAACCGTGCCCTGGCCAACAAGGTCGAGGAGCTGGCGCGCTACCGCTCCGAATTCTTCGGCAAGCTGCGCGAGGCCCTGCGCGGCCAGCGCGACGTGCAAATCGTCGGCGACCGTTTCGTGTTCCAGTCGGAAGTGCTGTTCCCCTCCGGCTCGGCCAAGCTCCAGGAGGGTGGCGAGAAGCAGCTCGCCAACGTCGCCAAACGCCTCGTCGAAATCGCCGCCACCATCCCCAAGGACGTCAACTGGGTTCTGCAGGTGGACGGTCATACCGACAACAAGGCGATCGCGAGTGCGCAGTACCCGTCGAACTGGGAACTCTCCGCCGCCCGCGCCATTGCGGTGGTGAAGTTCCTCCACAGCGAAGGCATTCCGAACGATCGCCTGGTGGCCGCAGGCTACGGCGAACACCAGCCGCTCTCGTCCACCGACCCCGCCCGCAACCGCCGCATCGAGCTCAAGCTCACAAATCGGTAGAGCCAAACGGGCTTCGGTTTATCGCAAATATTCAAGGAAGCTTGTCGTCCTGAGCGGAGCCGCCCGCAGGGCGGCGCAGTCGAAGGACCTCTTTCCCCTGCCGTGCGTGCGTCGACGCGAAAAGAGGCCCTTCGACTACACTGCGCTTCGCTCAGGGCGACGGCCCCTTGGGGCAGAATCTTCAGAGCAAGCCTAGTCTCTTCAGCTCCGCCGCCATTTCAGCCGGCATGTCGGCCGTGTCACCGCTCGACAGGTCCGGCGGCGCGCGGTCGGGCTCAAGGTAGCGCCAGCCCTGGAAAGGCTTGCAGGCGCGCGGCGCGGTCTCGATCAAAAGGCGCTTGAGCTTGATGCGGCAGAACTTCTTGCCGCTCTCCTCGTCGAAATCCTCCTCGAAGCCGACCAGCTCCTGGCGGCAGCGGATGACGCCCCGCACCACCCAGTAGAGCGAGCCGCCCAGCAGATCATCGCCCCGCCGCGGCGAATTGCGGGTGTAGACCCAGTGTGGCGAGCGTGCCGACTGCCCCCGCTCCCGACGACGCGCCGCCTGGACCTTCTTCATGTGGGCAAGATCGTCGACGCCGACCGCGAGCTTGATGAGATGCAACGCCATCGCCTGCGCTTAGTACGTGACGGGTCCCCTGCTCAAGCGCCGCCTATCCACAGCGTGACCTTCCCGCCACAGGCTGCGAGAATTGCCGGCCGGACGTCCGACTCCACATTGTCTGCACAATCCACGCTCTATTGTCCGGTCGCTGTTTGCGGGGAACCCTTATGAATAAGTCGACGCTGGCCGCCTTGGTTGTGGCCCTCATGCTGGGCTCCGGCATTGCGGGTTACCTGATCGGGAGGCCGGGCGACTCCGTCGACCGCCCCGTGGCGACGGCCACGACGCCTCCGGCCACCGCTCCCGCCACCGCGCCCCCGGCTTCGAACCCGCCGGCGCCCCAGATGGCCCAGTCGGCGGCACCCGCGCCGATCGCCCAGCCGCCGGCGTCACCTTCCGATCCTTTTTCCTTCCGTCGAGTCGGTGTCGACTCCAGCCGCAGCGAAGCCGAAGCCTGCCTCGCCTTCAACAAGCCGCTCGCCACCGGCGACGTGAAGTACGGCGACTTCATCCGCATCGAACCCGAAGCGAAGACGGCGCTGCGCACCGTCGACGACCGGCTGTGCATCGCGGGCCTCACCTACGGCCGGGATTACACCGTGAAGCTGCTGGCAGGCTTTCCGGGACGCGACGGCGAGAAGCTGCGCGGCGAGCAGAACGTGAGCGTGGCGCTGGGCGCCCGTCCGGCCGTGGTGAACCTGCCGGGCAAGGGCTTCATCCTGCCGCGCGGCAGCGCCGCCGGCCTGCCCGTCACGACCATCAACGTCTCCAAGGTCGGCATCTCGGTCTATCGCGTGAACGAGCGCGGCATCGATCGCTTCTCGGCCGACCGCTACTACGACGTGGCCTTCCCCGGTTCCGAGCCGATCACCGAGCCGTGGTCGCTGCGCAGCTGGCTGAACGGCAGCAACGGCACCGAGCAGTGGACCGGCACGATGGAGGTGCGCAACGTGCCCAACCAGGCCGTCGTCACCGCCTTCCCGATCCGCGAGACCATCCAGGACTGGAAGCCCGGTGCCTATTTCGTCGTGGTGTGGAATGCCGCCAAGCCACCGTCCCGCGACTATGACGACGACGAGTCGACCAGCGGCACCGCGGCCGGCCTGTGGGTGATCGACACCGACATCGGCCTCACCTCCTTCAGCGGCGACGACGGGCTGAACGTCTTCGCGCGCTCGCTGCAGACCGCCCAGCCGCTCGCCGGCATCGAGGTCACCGTCCTGTCGCGCGGCAACGAGCCGATCGGCAAGGTCGTCACCGGCGCCGACGGACGCGCCGCGTTCGCGGCCGGCCTGCTCAAGGGCACGGGGGCAGCCGAAGCGGTCGCCGTCATGGCGCAGGATCCGGCGAAGAAGGAATTCTCGCGCCTCGAACTAACCAAGTCGGCCTTCGACCTTTCAGACCGCGGCGTCGACGGCCGGCCGCAGCCCGGCCCGGTCGATGCCTTCCTCTACACCGAACGCGGCATCTATCGCCCCGGCGAGACCGTGCAGCTCATGGCGCTGATGCGCGACGACGCGGCCAATGCGCTCTCCAACCTGCCGGTCACGCTCATCGTAAAGCGGCCGGACGGCAGCGAGTTCACCCGCTTCACCCACGGCCTGCAGGGCCCTGGCGCCATCGCCCAGGCAATCGAGCTACCGAAGTCCTCGCGGCGCGGCCGCTGGTCGGTCGCCGCCCACATCGACCCCAAGGGCGCGCCGGTCGGCCGCGTCGAATTCTCGGTCGAGGATTTCGTGCCGGAGAAGCTCAAGGTCGAGCTCACGCCCGACGAGCCGATCATCCGGCCCGGCAGCGTGAACCGCTTCGTCCTCTCGGCCGACTTCCTCTATGGCGCCCCGGCATCCGATCTCGCCGTCGAGGGCGACATGCGCATCACCGTCGACGATGCGCCGTTCCCGGCCTTCGCCAGGTACCGGTTCGGACCGGAGGACGATCGCGAGAAGTTCGAACCGCCCTTCATCGAGCTCAAGGGCGACAACACCGACCAGGCCGGCAAATCGAGCCTCGAATGGGCCGGCGACCTCGCCAAGGAGACGGTCCTGCCGCTGCGCGCCCAGATCCAGGCTCGCGTCTTCGAACCGGGCGGCGGCCGCGCCACCAAGGCCGAAAAGGTCATGCCCGTGCGCACCCGCGACACCTATATCGGTGTCCGCCCGACCTTCGAGGGCCGCTACTCCCGTGAGGGCGTCGACACCGAGTTCGACGTCGTGGCGGTCGACGCGGCCGGCACCCAGGTCGCACGCCCCTCGGTCGAATATCGAATCGAACGCATCACCAACGTCTATCAATGGTTCCAGGTCGACGGCCGCTGGCGCTGGCAGTCGGTCACAAACACGCGGCTGATCACCGCCGACAAGGTGACGCTGAAGGCCGACACGCCGACACGCGTCTCGCAACGGCTCGACTGGGGCCAGCACAAGCTCACCGTCATCGACAACGAGAAGAACACCTCGACCAGCCTCACCTTCTACGTGGGCTGGTACGGCGGCACGGCGACTGAGGAGGCGCCCGATACGCTGCGCGTCGCCAGCGACAAGCAGAACTATGCGCCCGGCGACACGGCCCGCCTGCGCATCGAGGCGCCGTTCGCCGGCGAGGCGCTGATCGCCATCGCCACCGACCGCATCGTGTCCACCCAGTCGGTGCAGGTGCCGGCCGGCGGCACGACGGTCGACATCCCGGTGAAGGGCGAGTGGGGCGCCGGCGCCTATGCGCTCGTCACGGCCTGGCGACCGCTGGCGGCGCCGGCCGAACGCACGCCCACGCGCGCGATCGGCGCGACGTGGATAGGTCTCACCCCGGCCCTGCGCACGCTCGGCATCCAGATCGGCACGCCGGAGAAGATAACGCCCCGCCAGCGCATCGAGGTGCCGGTGAAGGTCTCCAACCTGCAGGCCGGCCAGGAAGCCTACGTCACCCTGGCCGCGGTCGACGAGGGCATCCTGCAGCTCACCCGCTACAAGACGCCCAATCCTGCGGACCACTATTTCGGCAAACGCCGGCTCGGCGTTTCCATGCGCGACGATTACGGCCGCCTGCTCGACACGCGCGCCGACGAGCTCGGACGCATCCGGGCCGGCGGCGATGCCGGCGAGATCGGCGGGCTCGACATCGTGCCGACGCGCACCGTTTCGCTGTTCAGCGGCCCGGTGAAACTCGACGACAAGGGCGAGGCGAAGATCGCCTTCGATATCCCCGACTTCATCGGCCAGCTCCGGCTGATGGCTGTCGCCTATGACAAGACGCGCGTCGGCTCGGGCGAGCAGCGCCTGTTCGTGCGCGACGCCGTCACCGCCGACGTGGTGCTACCACGCTTCCTCGCGCCGAAGGATCTCGGCCGGGTGGCGCTGTCGCTGCACAATGTCGATGGCCAGGCGGGCGACTATCGCGTGACCCTCACCGCCTCCGGTTCGGTCTCGCTCGAGCGCCCG
>JBILYJ010000213.1:0-8145 GCA_044377795.1 Reyranella sp.
TCTTTCCTGAAGATGTTCCCGGCCGGCTCCGACAAGGGCGAGACCCGCGCGCTTCCGGTCATCTGGACCGACTGGGCGGGCTTCGAAGCCGCCAGCAAGGCTGCGGACGCGGCTTACGACAAGCTCGCGGTGGCGGCCGGTTCGGGCAATGCCGAGGCGCTTGCGACGGCCTTTGCCGACACCGGCAAGACCTGCGGCGCCTGCCATCAGAAGTTCCAGGCGAAGGCCAACTAGCCCACCCGCCCTGACCGACATGAGGGGAGACGGACTCTCGTCTCCCTTCATTGTCTCAGGCCGCTGCCGATGACGGACCCGGTCCAGTGAGGGTCCTTTGAACGATCGCCTCGGCCGTAAAGCGCCAGGTTCGTGACGCGTGCATCGGCGACAGACGCTGTCGCTCGCGCATATTCATCCAGCTATCGAGACCGAAGGTGCGATCGAGCGAATCGAGCGCATGATCGCGTGCGACCGCATCGAGCGCGTCGAGTTCAACGGCAAACCACGCGGCAATTCGCTCGCGCAGTATGCCGCGCAGATGCGCCAGACCGGCGCCAACGGCCGGCGCCGAGCGTCGGACGCGTTCCGCGAAGTGCCAGACCGGCAGCCATTCCTCGAAGAGTTGAGCGCGGTCTGAAACCAGAAGCGCGATGCGGCTGGCAAGCGGTGCCGCGCTGTCCACCTTCCGGTCCGGACCGAAGGCGCGACTCACGGCGAGTTCGAAGGCAGCGGCATAGAGATCAGACAGGCGGATGAAATGCTGGAAGAGGGTCCGACTCGGGAGGCCGGCGATGGTTGCAATGGCACCCGACGTCGGCTCGACATCACCCGCCTGGATGAGATCCAGGGTTGCCCGGATCAGGGATTGCCGAACTCGCTCGTCTCGTACGATGCGTTCGTCTTGCGAGCGCGACACATCAACCGCGAATCCGACAATCTTCATTGGAATCCAACAGAAAGAAATTTGCTCCAGTCGATCAACTCTAACATCCGGGGAATCCCGCGTAACTTGCAAAAATGCATATCACGGGCATCTCATTTCCCGTAATCACTGCATTTTATACGCCCAAGATAGGCATTTTTGGTATATCTGAAGTTGCGCGCACTCAGCAATTATTACCCACCCCGCGGAGCAGGGCGGCATTTCTCTCCAAATTCAACGAGATGTCCGTGAAACGCGAAAATACGAAAGGCCGATCGCTTGGGGACGACCGGCCTTCCTTATAAGCCCGCCTGGGTGTGGGGTAATCGAAGCCTTGGGGTGTGTGGGAAGGGGCTTCGATTGAGCGGCTTGGGAGGCCGCCGGCGGGCTGTCTGTATTTCTATAAGGCCACTCTAGCACGGGTTTAACACCGCGTTAGTTGCAAATCTGCATATCTCCTTTTGAGACTCTCGTCAAAACGCCAACAATTCCTCAATTTTCCTTAGCCAGATAGTCGAAAAAGGGAGTGCAGGAAACCTGCAGATATACAGCGGAGACGCCAAATCCTCATAAATTTCAAGGCCTTGCGAGTGTCGCCACGTGGACGATGCCGCTACACGGACGAAACTCGCTGCAATTAACCGGCCCTTCGCCCCGATTCTTCGATTTCCGAAAGAACCGGTCGCAGGTGTTCGAGAAAGCGCTCGGGATCTTCGCTCATCGGGAAGTGCCCAAGTCCCGGCATGATCGTGCACCGGGCCCCCGGCACCAGGGCGGCGACCTCCTCGGTCTCGGCGGGCGAGCACGAATAGTCGTACTCCCCGGTCAGCAGGAACAGCGGACAACGGCTGGCGTCGATCGCAGCAATGCGTTGGCGAAGATCGCCGTCGACCTTGTAGAAATGGAGATCGCCTTTGAAGACGCCGGGGCCGCCCTGCATATAGTGCCAGAGGGTTTCCCAGCGATGGATACCCGGCGCGTCAGGCCCGACCAGCCCCGAAACGATGCCGGCGCACACTTCGCCACCGTGGACATCGGCATGGTGCAGCCAGTCGGTATCGTAGTAGGGCGCAACATGCGCCGACGCCTGCAGGCCGATCAGCGCGCGGAAACGATCGGCATGGGTCGCGGCGAGGTTGAGCACGACGCGGCCGCCGATCGAACAGCCCATCACCACCGGACGCTGCAACGACAGCGCATCGGAGAAGGCCACGACAAACCCGGTATAGAAGTCCCGTGTCAGCCGGTATTCCTCGCGCTCGAACCCTTGCGGCGGCGAGGATTTGCCATGCCAGGGCATGTCGAAGGCGATGACGCGAAAGCGCTTGGTGACCTCGGCATCGTTCAGCACGCCGCGATACTGCCGGCCGTCGGCGCCGGCCGTGTGCAGACAGAGCAAGGGAATCCCCTCGCCGGCCTCCTCGAAGTAGACACGATAGCGCCTTCCGTCGAAATCGAGCGACAGGTAGCGGCCGACGATCGGCTCGAGTCCCACGGTCATCACGACGCTCCCTTCGGCCTGGCCGCCGCTCTCGGCGCCTCAAGCACGCCCTTGATGTAAAGCAGGTTCGCCATCAGCGGCTGGAGATCCCCTTCGAACTTCAGGAGCCCGCGGCGGACGAGGGCAAGCAGGTCATGGTCGCCCGGCGCCGGCCGCGGCTGCCAGAATCGCCGCCAGCTCATTTCGTCGGCACGCAGGGCAAAGCGCCAGGACGGCATGACGAAAGGACCTTCCTCGACCTTCTCGATCCGGCCCCGCAGCACATGGATCAGCCATGACCGCGGACGGGCCTCCACCAGGAAGGCGCCGCTGAGATGCCGGCCGCGCCGCACCAGGGCTGCGTCGTCGTTCACCAGGCCCGCAAGTTGTTCGAGCATGAGTTCCCCCCTCGTTCGCAAGGCCGTCCGGTTCGTGTTTCGGCCTCAATTCCATGGTAGACGATCCGTCGTTCCGCCAATACCGGCAGTGCTTCCCGGAGGCTTCTTCCGTGCATTTCGTTCGTTTCGTCCGCGCCGCCCTGCCCCTCGCCGTGGCCACCCTGTTGCTCGCCGCCCAGCCCGCCGCCGCCGGCATGGAGGAAGCCGTCAGGGCCTTGCAGGCAGGCGATCCCGTGACGGCCGAAAAGGAGCTGCAGCTCCTCGTCAAGGAGCGCGACCCGCGCGCCCAGTTCCTGCTCGGCCTCTACATCTACGGCAATGCCGAATCGAAGCTGTTCGACATCAACAAGGCGACGCCGCTTCTTCTCGACGCCTCGGAGCGCGGCTATCTGCCGGCGATGGTGCCGCTGGCCGGGGCCTACGCCGAAGGCAAGGGCGTGCCGAAGAGCCTCTTCGAAGCCTACAAGTGGTGCGCGATCGCCGATCGCTGGAACGTGCCCAACGCCAACCTGGCGCTCGAGCAGGCGGCCCGCGAACTGCCCGCCGACGAAGCCGAAAAGGCCAAGGCGGCCGCTCTCGCCTATACGTTCAAGACGAAATGACCGTGGCGCGATCGGCGCTCGCCGCGGCCCTGATCGCCGCCAGCGCCGCCGCGCACGCCCAGCAGCCATCCGACGCCTCGGACGTCGCGCCCTCGTTACGCCCCGCCGTCGTCGCTTATCGCCAGGGCGATACCGCCACCGCCGAGCGGGCGCTGCGCTCCCTCGGTTCTCCGAGCGCCGATGCGGATGCGTGGCTGGGCGCCATCCTGCTCGACCGCGGCGCCAAAGCCGAAGGCCTCAGGCTGATCCAGCGCGCCGCCGACGCGGGCTCGGCCGAAGGCCAGCATCGCCTGGCGCT
This sequence comes from Reyranella sp., assembly GCA_044377795.1. Taxonomy (GTDB): domain Bacteria; phylum Pseudomonadota; class Alphaproteobacteria; order Reyranellales; family Reyranellaceae; genus Reyranella. The sequence goes on from JBILYJ010000213.1 coordinate 3,698, forward strand.
CGTCTTCATCAACGGCGACGCCGGCATTCCGCCCAATCCGACCCGCGCCGTCGAACTCTTCGACAAAGCCGCAGCGCAGGGCCACCGCCGGGCTCAACTCAATCTCGGCACGCTCTACTTCCGCGGTCAGGGCGTTCAACGCGACCTGATCCAGGCCCGCGCCTGGCTGGAGCAGGCGGCGGCCGGCGGCGACGTCTACGCGACCTATGCGCTGGGGCGGGCGATGTCGGAGAGCGCGCCACCGGCATCGGCCGATCCGATACGGGCCGCCGACCTCTACCGCCGGGCCGCCGAGAAGGGCCACATGCTTGCCGCCCTGCGCTATGGCATGGCGCTGGCCGAAGGATCGGGCGTCAAGCAGGACCTTCCCGCCGCGCAGCGCTGGCTGCTCCAGGCGCAGCAGAACGGCGTGCCCGAAGCGGCGCTCGCGCTGGGCGACATGGCGGTCCGCACGCCGGCGACGCGCGACAAGGCGGCCAACGACAAGATCCTGCAATCGGCGATCAGCTGGTACCAGGCCGCCGCCAATGCCGGCGTCCCGTCTGGCCAGTTCAAGCTGGCCAATGCCTATCTCGCGGGCTCGGGCGTGCCGCGCGATCCGGCGCAGGCCCAGCTCTGGTACTCGCGCGCCGCCCAGCAGGGACTGACCGGGGCGCAGCAGGCACTGGGCGTCATGCTGTTGACCGGTACCGCCGGGGCGACCGACCCGGTCGAAGCCTTCAAGTGGCTGGTTCTCGCCGAGCGGGGCGGCCATCCGGAAGCCCGCGCCGTCCGGGAGAAGGTCGGCGACAAGGTGTCCGATCGCGACCGCAAGCGCGCCGAGGCTCTGGCCCAGGCCTTCAAGCCCACCTACGAGCTGCCACGCGACGAGGGCCCGCCGCGCCTCGTGCCGGTGCGACGCTGACGTGAACGACGGTGGAGACGCCGCAGAGCGCTGCGCGCCAGACGCGCCCTGACATCACACTCGCGGTCTGCCGTGGCGCCTGCCGCCTTATGCGCCAGTCGGGCCGCTCCGTGCTGCGGGAGCTGCCGCTGCCCGACGGACGGCGCGCCGACATCATGGCGGTCACCGCAAGCGGCGAGCTCACGATCGTCGAGGTGAAATCGTCGATCGAGGATTGGCGGGTCGACCAGAAATGGCCCGACTACCTCGCCTGGTGCGACCTGCTCTACTTTGCCGTGCCGGTCGATTTCCCGCAGTCGCTGATTGCCGAGGAGGTCGGCCTGATCGTGGCGGACGCCTATGGCGGCGAAATCCTGCGCCATCCGCCGCGCCGGCCGGTCGCGGCGGCTCGACGCAAGGCGCTCCTCATCGACTGCGCGCGTCTGGCTTCGGAGCGCCTGGCGCGCCTCGAAGATCCCGAATTCGTCGATTTCGTCTGAGCCTCAGCCGGACATCGGGCGTGCAGTCCCGCGACTGGCTTCGGCCATGCGGATGCGGGCATAGGCCATAACCTCGGTCGGCGGCCCGATGCGCTCGACCCGGCCATCCATCACCAGCGCCACCCGATCGGCGATGGCAAGCGGCGCCAGGCGGTGGGTGATCATGATCACCGTCCGCCCGCGCGAATTGGCCTTGAGCTGGCGCAGCAGCTGCTCCTCGGTGGCGGGATCGAGCGCGCTGGTCGCCTCGTCGAGGATGAGGATGCGCGGATTGCGGATCAGCGCCCGGGCGATGCAGAGGAGCTGGCGCTGGCCCGTCGACAGGCCCTGCCCGCGCTCGCCCAGCACGGTGTTGTAACCCTGCGGCAGGCGCTGGATAAAATCATGCGCGCCGACGAACTTCGCGACGGCGACGACCCGGCCAGGATCCTTGTCCACGACGCCCATCGCGATGTTCTCGCGCACCGTCCCGGTGAAGAGCTGGACGTCCTGCGGCACCGCGCCGATCTGTGCCCGCAGCTGCGCCGGCGAGATATGGGCGATGTCGGTACCGTCGACCAGGACACGGCCGTCGCTCGGCCCCGCCAGGCCCTGCACGAGGTTGGCGATGGTGGTCTTGCCCGAGCCCGAGGGCCCCACGATGCCGACGATCTCTCCCGCCGCCACCGTCAGATCGGCTTCGCGCAGGATCGGCGCGCCGCGTTCGTGGGCACGATAGGTCACGCGTTCGAGCGTGATCTCGCCAGACAGCGTAGGCATGGGCGCGAACTCGCCCGGCGCCGCCTCGGGCGTCTCGCGCATCAGCTCGTCGACCCGCTTGAAAGCGGCACTCACCGCCTGGAGCTGGTGCCATGCCCCCGCGAGCTGGCGCATCGGCTGCAGCGCCCGCGCCGCCAGCATGTTGGCGGCGATGAGGGCGCCGATCGTCAGGCGATGATCGGCGATCTCGGTCACGCCGATCATCACGATGACGAGCGACGCCACCAGCTGCAGCGTGCCCGAGGCGCTGGCGGAGAGGTTGGCAAGGTGGTTGGCCCGGAGGCTGCTGCGCGCCGACTGCTCGACGCGCACCTGCCAGCGCCTCTCGACCTCGCCCTCCAGCCCGAGCGCCTTGATGGTGGCGGCGTTGGCCACCGTCTCCGTGAGAGTCGAGCTCTTCGCGGCCAATGCCTGGAAGTTCTCGTCGGCCAGGCGCCGCTGCGCACGATGGCTGGCGAGCGACACGCCGACCAGTACGGGAATGGCGAGAGCGGTGATCAGGCCCAGCGTGGTGCTGATCGCGAAAGTAGCGATCAGGAACAGCACGACGAACAGCAGGTCGATGGCCAGAACGGGCAATTGTCCTGTGAAGAAGCCGCGCAACACGTCGAGCTGGCGCAGCCGCTCGGCAATGACGCCCGATGGCGTGCGCTCGAAATGCCGGTAGGGCAAGGCCATCAGGTGATGCAGCACTTCGGCGCTCATCAACGCGTCGAGGCGCGCGCCGGTCCGGGCCGACAGCCAGCCACGCACGACGCGCAGGCCGAAGTCCGCGGCATAGGCGAGGAGCATGCCGGCACACAGCAGCAGCAGCATCGACGAGAGACCACCCGGCGGGTGATAGCGCCCGACCACGATGTTGATGACCAGCATCATGAAAAGCGGCGTGAGAAGACCGAGCAGGTTGATCACGAACGACGTGGCGGCGAGCTTGAAGACGACTGGCCGCACGCGCACCCAGAGTGGTGCGTACCACGGCTCAGTGGGAAGCGAGCCCAGCCGTGGGCGCAGCACCAGCGCCCGCGAGCCCAGCACGCCGACTTCCTTCGCCGTCGCCTGCCAGACGCGGCCCTCGACGACATCGAGCACCGTCCAGTCGTTGGCGCGGCCCGAAACGATGACATGGACTGGCCCGCCGGCGGCGAGGAGAGCGAAGGGAAGCGGCAATTCGTCGAGCAGGCGGGAACCGAGATCGACCGCCTCGCTTTCCAGGCCGAGCCGAGTTGCCGCCGTCAGGAAGGCCGCTTCGTCGAGGCCCGCTGCAGGCACCGTCGTCAGGCGCCGGACATCGGCTTCGCTGACGGGCCGGCCCACCTGCTGGGCGATGTAGAGCAGGGCCCTCATCAGGGAATCGACGCGGTGGCGGCCCGCTTCGTCCCATACGGACGGCTGGAAGCTTCCGTTCTCGAGGGGAGCCATGCCTCAATGGTACCAGAAGTACCCCTTGATTCAATGATCTAGGAGTATTTCCTAAAGCAAAGGGCGCACGACTTGCGTCGCGCGCCCTGCTTTTGATGATCGAAAAGCCTAGCGGGCGCCGAAAGCGCGCTTCAGCTCGGTCACGAGGTCGGTGCGCTCCCAGGAAAAGCCGCCGTCCTTCTCCGGCTTGCGGCCGAAGTGGCCGTAAGCGGCCGTGCGCTGGTAGATCGGCTTGTTGAGCTGCAGCGACCGGCGAATGTTGGTCGGGCGCAGCGGGAAGAGTTCCGACAGGACCTTTTCGAGCTTGCGCTCGTCGACCTTGCCGGTGCCTTCGGTGTTCACATAAAGCGACATCGGATCGGCGACGCCGATCGCGTAGGCGACCTGGATCAGGCAGCGATCCGCCAGACCGGCGGCCACCACGTTCTTGGCGAGGTAGCGCGCGGCATAGGCGGCCGAGCGGTCGACCTTGGTCGGGTCCTTGCCCGAGAAGGCGCCGCCGCCGTGCGGCGCGAAGCCGCCGTAGGTGTCGACGATGATCTTGCGGCCGGTCAGGCCGCAGTCGCCGTCGGGACCGCCGACCACGAAGTTGCCGGTCGGGTTGACGAAGAAGTCGGCGGCCTTCTTGGGCATCCAGCCCTTGGGCAGCGACTTCTCGACGTGACCCGTGATCATCTCGCGGATCATGGCGGAGTTGTACTTCTTGCCCTTGGCCGTCGCCTCGCGATGCTGCGTGGAGACCACGACCTTGGTGGCGCCAACGGCCTTGCCATCGACGTAACGCACCGTCACCTGGCTCTTGGCGTCGGGCTGCAGGTCGCCGAGTTCGCCCGAGCGGCGGGCCTTGCTCAGCACTTCGAGGATCTTGTGCGAGAAGAAGATCGGAG
>JBILYJ010000214.1:0-8054 GCA_044377795.1 Reyranella sp.
GGGTGTCGACACTATAAAGCCGCGCGTTCTTGCCGAGATGGCGGAGCGGGACCGTCGCGACAGCGAACGGGCGGCAGCACCACTCAAAGCCGCACCCGATGCTTACCACCTCGATACCAGCGACATGGATGCCGACGCGGCCTTCGCCGCCGCTTTGGCGTTCATCGAGCGCAAGGGCTTTCGATCCGCCGGGCCGTAAGTCGCCGCCGGCGGATCGAAGACTTTCAGCGGCGACTGCGCCGGAACGTGTCGTTCCTGCGTCGGTGTTTCAAGGCAGTGGATCCGCCGGACTTAACCGGTTGGCCGACGGGCGGCAGCGTTTCGCCCGGGATCGATGAAGGAGAGTTTGAATGGCCAAGGGCAGCGCCCTGCGTACCCCGAACGATGCCGCCAGCGCAGAGTTCGCAGCACTCCTCGATGAATCGCTGGGCGGTTCGTCGAGCTTCGAAGGCACGGTCGTCAAAGGCCGCGTCATTCGCATTGCCAACGATTTCGTCGTGGTGGATGTCGGCCTCAAGTCCGAGGGCCGCGTCGCACTGCGTGAGTTCTCCAACGGCGGCGCCTCCCCGGAAGTCAAGGAAGGCGACGTGGTCGACATCTTCGTCGATCGCATGGAGAACAAGGAGGGCGAGGCCGTCCTGTCGCGCGACAAGGCTCGCCGCGAGGAGGCCTGGACCGTTCTCGAGAAGGCGTTCACCGACCAGGAACGCGTCATGGGCACGATCTTCGGCCGCGTGAAGGGTGGCTTCACGGTCGACCTGTCGGGCGCCGTGGCCTTCCTGCCGGGTAGCCAGGTCGATGTGCGTCCGGTGCGCGATGTCGGCCCGCTGATGGGCCAGGCCCAGCAGTTCGCCATCCTCAAGATGGACCGCCGCCGCGGCAACATCGTCGTGTCGCGCCGCGCCGTCATGGAAGAGACCCGCGCCGAGGACCGCACGCGCCTGATGGGCGCGCTGTCGGAGGGCCAGGTGCTCGACGGCGTCGTGAAGAACATCACCGACTACGGCGCGTTCGTGGATCTGGGCGGCGTCGACGGCCTGCTCCATGTCACCGACATCGCCTGGAAGCGCATCAACCATCCGTCGGAAGCCCTCACCATCGGCCAGCAGGTCAAGGTGCAGGTCGTCCGCTTCAACCCCGAGACGCAGCGCATCTCGCTGGGCATGAAGCAGCTGATGAGCGATCCGTGGGACGGCGCGGGTGCCAAGTACCCGGTCGGCCTCAAGCTCAAGGGCCGCGTCACCAACATCACCGACTACGGCGCGTTCGTCGAGCTGGAGCCGGGCGTCGAGGGTCTGGTCCACGTTTCCGAGATGAGCTGGACCAAGAAGAACGTGCACCCCGGCAAGATCGTGTCGACCTCCCAGGAAGTCGAAGTGATGGTGCTGGACGTCGACATGTCCAAGCGCCGCATCTCGCTCGGCCTCAAGCAGTGCATGGCCAACCCGTGGGAGAGCTTCGCCGACCAGTACCCGGCCGGTACCGAGATCGAGGGCGAGGTTCGCAACATCACCGAGTTCGGCCTGTTCGTGGGCCTGCCCGGCGACATCGACGGTATGGTCCATCTCAGCGACCTGAGCTGGGACAAGGCCGGCGAAGAGGCGATCCGCGACTACAAGAAGGGCGACCAGGTCCAGGTCAAGGTCCTCGACGTCGACATGGACAAGGAACGCATCTCGCTCGGCATCAAGCAGCTCGCCAACGATCCGTTCGAGAAGGTCGGCGCGGTCGCCAAGAAGGGTGACGTCGTCACCGTCATCGTGGCCGGTATCCAGGACAACGGCATCGACGTCACGGTGCAGGACGGCATCCCCGGCTTCATCCGCAAGACGGAGCTCAGCCGCGACCGTTCCGAGCAGCGTCCCGACCGTTACGCGATCGGCGACAAGCTCGACGCCAAGATCACCAACATCGACAAGGCTTCTCGCCGGGTCGTGCTGTCGGTCAAGGCCCGCGAACTCGACGAGGAGAAGAAGGCGATGGCCGACTTCGGTTCGTCCGACTCGGGCGCCAGCCTGGGCGACATTCTGGGTGCGGCTCTCAAGAAGAGGGCCGAGGCCGACGACGAAGAAAAGTAAGCCGTTTTCATCATGGTTTACGGCAAGGCCGACCCGCAAGGGTCGGCCTTTTCTTTTGCTTTCAAGGGCTTAGACTTGACGACACCGTTATCCAGTTTAATATCAAGGACTTAACGACTTTGCTCTGGGCCTGAAGGGCCCGCCATGGAACCCGCGATGACCAAGTCCGAGCTGATTGCGCGCCTGGCGGCCCGGAATCCGCATCTCTACCAGAGGGATGTCGAGCGGATCGTCGCGACCGTGTTCGATGAGATTTCAAAGGCTCTGGCGTCCGGTCACAGGGTCGAGCTGCGCGGTTTCGGCGCGTTCTCCGTGAAGAAGCGCGATCCGCGCACCGGTCGCAACCCGCGTACCGGCGAGCAGGTATCCGTCGCCTCCAAGCGCGTGCCCTACTTCAAGACCGGCAAGGACCTGCGCGACCGGCTGAACAAGGAGGCCGCTCGCGCCGCCGGCCTGCTGCCGCCGGAATCCACGGACGACGAAAAGAAGTAGCGCGCCGGACCGATCGTCCGCCTCGCGTCGCGGGGGCGTGGTGTGGCATGCTCCGCCCCGCATGAAGATCCTCTCCCGCGTCCTTTTCCTGCTCTTCATCCTGATCGGCGTCCTGGTCGCGGTCAGCAATCCGCAGCCTGTCCAGCTCGCGCTGTGGCCGTTGCCGCATATCATCGTGATGCCGGTCTATCTTCTGGTCATCGCCATGCTGATGCTGGGCGTCCTGGCGGGGCTCAGCATGGGCTGGTGGGCCGGCCGTCATCACCGGCGTCGCGCCCGGGAGGCCGGCGGCGAGGCCGCCCGGCTGGATCGGGAAGTCGCGCGCCTCAGGGCTGCACAGGCGGCGGCACAGCCGGCGGCGCCCAGCGGCCCGGCCCAGCGCGACCAGCGGGCCCTCGAGCGGCAGAGCGCCCTCGTGGCACCCGAGCTTGGCACGCGTGCCACCCGGGACCCGTTTTCATGAAGGTCCTGTCGGCGGCCGAGATCGACGCCGCCCTGGACGACCTCGCGCTGATCGACCGGCTCGACGGCCTGTTTCGGGCGGGCTGCGAGATGCCGGTGAGGCATCATCATCCGATCCGGGAGCCGCTCGGTCCCGGTTCGGCCGATGCGATGCTGCTCCTGATGCCGGCCTGGACCACAGGGGCCTCGGGCCGCGTCGGCGTCAAGGTCGTGACGGTCTTCCCCGACAACGGCAGGCGTTCGCTGCCCTCGATCTACGGCCAGTACCTGCTGCTCGACGGCAGCACGGGCGCGACCCTGGCATTGCTCGATGGCACGATGCTGACCAAGCGACGCACCGCCTGCGCCTCGGGTCTCGCGGCGCGCTACCTGTCGCGGCCCGACGCCGCGCGGCTGCTGATGATCGGCACCGGTGCGCTGGCGCCCGAACTGATCCGCGTGCATGCCAAGGTGCGGCCGATCGAGGACGTGGCGATCTGGGGCCGCACGGCCGCCCAGGCCGAAGCGCTTGCTGCGAGACTCTCCGTTTCCCTGCCGGTGGCGATCGGCCGCCCCGTGACCGTGCGTGCCGTCGGCGACCGCGAGGCCGCCGTTCGGGATGCCGACATCATCTCCTGCGCCACGCTTTCCACGACTCCCCTGGTCGAGGGTGGATGGTTGCGCGAGGGGCAGCATGTCGACCTGGTGGGCGCCTTCACGCCGCAGATGCGCGAGAGCGACGATCGGGCCGTGCAGCGGGCTCGCCTCTATGTCGATACCCGTGCCGGCGCACTGAAGGAGGGGGGCGACATCGTCCAGCCGATCGCCAGCGGCGCCATTGGGGACGCCGACGTGATCGCCGACCTGTTCGAGCTGGCGCGCGGCTTGCAGACCGGCCGTGCGGCCGGTGACACCACCTCGATCACGCTGTTCAAGTCGGTTGGCGCGGCGCTCGAGGATCTCGCCGCCGCCGAGCTTGCCGTCGAAATGGCCGTCGAAGCTACGGCTCGATAAGCGCACCCGACGTCTTCAGGGCTTCGATGTCTTCGGTGCTGACTCCGGCCTCGGCCAGCACGGCGCGCGAATCCTGTCCCTGCAGGGGCGCCATGGACCGGATGGACGGCGGGGTCCTGCTCATGGTCATCGGCGGCTCGACCATCATGATCTCGCCCTCCGACGGGTGCGGATACTTCCTGAAGAGCTTGCGCCAGACGAGGTGCGGGTCCTCGAACAGGTCGGCGGGCTTCGACACCGGGGCGTTCGGGATCTGCGCCTGGTCGAGCAGCCTGACCCATTCGGCCGTGGTCTTCGACGGCGCGAGCGCCTCGACCATGGCGTACATGTCGCCGATATGCATCGAGCGGGCATTGAGGGTCGAGTAGCGCGGGTCCTCGAGCACCTCCGCCCGGCCGACCAGCTCGAAGAAGTTGCGCCAGTGCTTGTCGTTGTAGGGCAGGATCGCCATCCAGCCGTCCAGGGTGCGATAGGGCTTGCGGGTGCGGGCGAGCAGGCGGGTGTAGCCGACCTCGCCCTCGTCGCTGAAGGTCCGCTCCCACAGATGCTCGACCATCAGCCAGGCCGACATGGTCTCGAACATCGGCACCTCGACGAACTGGCCCTCGCCGGTCCGCTGGCGATGCATCAGCGCCGAAAGGGTCGAAAAGGCAAAGGTGAGACCCACCGTCTTGTCGGCGATGATGGTCGGCGGATAGCGCGGGACGTCGTCGCCGGCGGCGCGGCCCATCAGGTCGGCAATGCCGAAGCGAGCCTGGATGGCATCGTCGTACGCAGGCAGTTTTCCGTAAGGACCTTGTGCCGAGTAGCCATAGGCGCCGACATAGACGATGTCGGGCTTCACCTTGCGGATCTCCTCGTAGCCCAGGCCCAGCGCCTCGATGGCCTGGGGGCGCAGCGCATGGACGAAGGCATCGGCCGTCGCCACGACCTTGAGCAGGGCGGCGCGCGCGTCCTTGTTCTTGAGGTCGAGGCAGAGCGAGCGCTTGTTGCGGTTCACATACAGGTAGGTCGGTCCCATGCCCGGGGTCTTGCCGGGCTTGCCGATGTGACGCACCGCATCGCCTTCCGGTGCTTCGACCTTGATGACGTCGGCGCCCTGGTCGGCCAGCAGCATCGTGCCGTAGGGGCCGAGGATGATGTTGGTGAGGTCGACGATCCTGATGCCTTCGAGCGCGCCGGGCATGGTCTGGTCCTGTGTCATGGCTTTGTCCGATCACACTGCCATCGCCGTGCCCGCGCGTCATCGTCCTTGCCATTGCGTCGCAGAACTCAGGCGGAAATCCTTGAATGCGCGAGGATAATGCCCGGCAGCCGGGAGGGACTCCCCGATCATCGAAGCGAAAAGTTGCAACAGGTCGAGCAGTTCGCGCTTTCCGATTCCGCGTTGGGGACTCAAGGGCTCGCGCATTCACCTTCGACAAAGAGTGTTATGTGACCGTTGTGCGACGCGCTTGGCCGGTGTAGCGAAGGGGCAGCAAGCCGGGGGGGCGATGCGAAGCAACGTTGCAAAGAAGCAGCTCGAGTCGAAGACTGCGTCGAGTGCGGCATCCAGGCCCTATCGCATCGAAGATCAGATCGGCTACCTGCTGCGACGCGCCCATCAGCGCGCGAGTGCCATCTTCCAGACCGGTATCGGCGATCCCAACATCACGCCGACACAGTATTCGAGCCTGGCGAAGCTCGACGAATACACCGAACTGTCGCAGAACCTGCTGGGCCGTCTCGTCGGCATGGACAAGGCCACGATGCAGGGCGTGGTGCGCCGGCTGAAGGAACGCGGCCTCGTCGATTCACGGCCCGACCCGGGCGATGCGCGCCGCACGCTGCTCAGCCTGACGACCGAGGGGCAGCGGCTGGTCAACAGGTTGCTGGTGAACGGTCCGGCGGTCTCGCGCGAGACCCTGAAGCCGCTCAATCCGCAGGAGCAGAAGCAGCTCCTCGATCTTCTGTCGCGGATCATCTGAATCCGACTCATTCGTTTGACTCGCACGTGGCCTGTGTCATCGTACGTACACGAACGATATGGGCGACTATCTCCGACCCCGAGGCCTTGAAGAGGCACTCCAGGCACTGACCCGGCCTTTCACGGTGCTGGCCGGCGGCACCGACTTCTATCCGGCGCGGCTCGGCCGTGCCGTCACAGAAGACGTGCTCGACATTGCGGGAATCGCCGCTCTGCGCGGCATTTGCGAGACATCCGCCGGCTGGCGGCTGGGCGCCACCACGACCTGGAGCGAACTGCTCGAAGCCGACCTGCCGCCGATGTTCGATGGGCTGAAGCAGGCGGCGCGCGAGGTGGGCGGCCGTCAGATCCAGAACGCCGGGACGATCGCGGGCAATATCTGCAACGCCTCGCCGGCGGCCGACGGCGTGCCGGCTCTGCTGGCGCTCGACGCCGAAGTGGAGCTTGCGAGCCGCGATGGCGCGCGTCGGCTTCCGCTCGCGTCCTTCATCACCGGCGTCCGCACGACGGCGCGGCAGCCCGGGGAGCTCGTCGTGGCGCTCCATGTTCCGCGCTCGCGGGCCGAGGCGAGGAGCGCCTTCCTGAAGCTCGGGGCGCGGCGCTATCTCGTGATCTCGATCGCCATGGCTTCGACCTTGGTCGAAGTCGAGGACGGGAAGGTCAAGGCGGCGCGCGTCGCCGTGGGGGCCTGCTCTCCCATTGCGCAACGCTTGCCGGCCCTGGAGCAGGCGCTGGTCGGCGCGGCGGTCGATGCGCGTCTCGGCGAACGGGTCGCACCGTCCCATCTGGCGCCGCTGTCGCCGATCGACGATGTGCGCGGCAGTGCCGGCTATCGCCGCGAGGTGGCCCTGGTCCTGCTGCGCCGGTTGTTGTCGAAGGTCGCTGCATGAAGCTCGAATTCACCCTCAACGGACGCGCAGCAAGCTGGGATGGCGCGCCGGTCACGCGGCTGGCGTCGGCCCTGCGCGACGACCTCGGCGTTACCGGAACCAAGATTGGCTGCGACGCGGGCGATTGCGGCGCCTGTACAGTGCTGCTCGATGGCCGCCAGGTCTGCTCCTGTCTCGTCGCAATGGGCCAGATCGAGGGAAGGACCGTCGAGACGGTCGAAGGTCTTGAAGCCGGCCCGGACGCGATGGCCGCGCTCCAGCAATCGTTTCTCGATCATGGCGCCGCCCAGTGCGGCATCTGCACGCCCGGCATGCTGATGGCCGCGCAGGAACTCGTGCGCAGGAACAACAAGCCGAGCCGGGCCGAGGTCGAGGATTTCCTGGGCGGCGTGCTCTGCCGCTGTACCGGCTACGGCAAGATCGTCGATGCGGTGATGGATGTCGTCGCGTCGGCGCCCGCGACCGCACCGGCGGCGGGCGAAGCCGTCGGGTCGCGAATCGTCCGCGTCGACGGTCCGGCCAAGGTCACGGGCCGCGACCTGTTCGGTGCCGATACCATTCCTAGGGACGCACTCTGGATCCGCGTCGTGCGTTCACCGCACGCGAGGGCGCGCTTCGTGCTGGGCGATCTCGAACCGCTGCGCTGGCGTCTCGCGGCAGTGCTGACGGCGGCGGACGTGCCGTTCAACGGCTACGGCATCTATCCCGACATCAAGGATCAGCCGGTCCTCGCGGACGGGCAGGTCCGTTATCGCGGCGAGGCCGTCGTCGCCTTGGTCGGCGAACACGCCGAGGTGCTGGCGATCCGCGACGACGAGGTGCCGATCACCTGGACGCCCGAGCCGCCTGTGTTCGGCGTCGATGCCGCGATGGCCGAGGATGCACCGCTGGTGCAGGCCGACAGGCCGGGCAACCTGCTGCTGAAGGGCGGGGTGAAGAGCGGCGATACGGCCGCCGCCTTGGATGCCTGCGCGGCCGTGGCGGAAGGCACGTTCGAGACCGCGTTCGTCGAGCATGCCTACATCGAGCCGGAGGCCGGCTGGGCGCGCCGGGTCGGCGACCGGATCGAGATTCATGCGACCACGCAGACGCCCTACATGGACCGCGACGAGATCGCGAACCTGATGCGGCTGAAGCCGGAGGCTGTGCGCATCGTGCCGACGGCCTGCGGTG
>JBILYJ010000215.1:0-8052 GCA_044377795.1 Reyranella sp.
GAGGTGAAGGCGATGGCGGCGGGCTGAAAACGCCGCAGCTTCGCGTGCAGCGACGGCGCATCCATCGCCCCGGGCGTCAGCTCGTGATCGGATCCGACCTCGGTCTTGTTGAGGTCGGTCAGTCCGAGGCCCATCGTCAGCAGCTCCGGGTAGCGCTGCGGCGTCAGCCGTTCCGGCGTCAGGCCGACCGCGTACAGGGTCGGCCAGAAGGCGTTGCCCGGATTGGCGTAGTAGGCGCGCGCCTTGAACGAGGCCGGGCTCGGCGCGGTACCACAGAACACCAGGTCGAGGCCCGGCGCCAAAAGGTCCGGGATGAGCGGGCTATTCCGCCTTGATGCCCGCGGCACGGATGACCTCACCCCAGCGCTTGATCTCGGTCTGGATGTAGGCGTCGATCTCGGGGACCGTCATGACGCCGGGCTCGAAGCCGCCGGCCTTCATGCTCTCCATCACGTCGGGAGACTTCAGCGCCTTCTCCGTTGCGATGCGAAGCCTGTCCTTGATCTTCGCCGGTGTGCCGGTCGGCACCGCCCAGATCGACCAGGAGGTCACGACCAGGTCCGGCGAGACGGTCTCGGCGAAAGTGGGAGTGTTTGGCAGGACCGTCGAGCGCTTGGCGCCACTCGAGGCCATCGGCTTCAGCTTGCCGGCGCTGACCTGGCCCATCAGGGAATCGATGTTGGAAATCACCATCGGCAGATGGCCGGCCAGCACGTCGGCCGCCGCCGCCGCCGCGCCGCGATAGCTGATGAAGGTGATGTCGACGCCGGTCTTCTGCTTGAACAACTCCATCGTGAGCGTCGGAGATGTGCCGAGGCCGGATGAGCCGAAGGAGTACTTGCCGGGCTCCTTCTTCGCCGCCTCGATCAGCTTGGGCAGCGTATCGTGCGGGAAGCTGGGATTGCAGCACAGCAGGTTGGGCTGTGTGCCGATCCAGGCCACGGTCTCGAGGTCGGTGACGGCATTGTAGGCGGGCTTGCGATAGAGGTGGGGCACCAGCGCGTGGCTGCCGATGTTGCCCAGCAGCACCGAATATCCATCGGGCGGCGACTTGGCGACATTGTCGGCGGCGATCGATCCGCCGGCGCCGGTGCGGTTCTCGACCACGAAGGTCTGGCCGAATTCGTCGCTGAGTTTCACCGCGAGGCGGCGGGCGATATTGTCCTGCGAGCCGCCCGGGGTGAACGGGCAGACGATGCGGACATTGCGGTTGGGCCAGTCGTCGCCCTGCGCCAGGGCGAAGGTCGGAACGAACGGTAGTGTCGCCAGGCCGGCCGTGAAGTGACGTCTCCTCATCGCGTCTTTCCTTTTGCTTGGAGTTTGTTGCGCGCGATGATGCACGAGGTGTGTCGCGCCGCCTAGGGCCGTCCCTCGCCTGGATTTCGTCCTGAGGTTCCGCGGCCTTGTTCGCCCCCTTCCGTCGGGCATGATGGCGGCCGGGAGGATCGAATGAAGACGATCGACAAGGCCGACGAAGCCCAGCTGCTTGCCACCATCGACCGCTGGATCGAGCGCGAGGTGGTGCCGCGCGTGAAGGAATTCGACCATGCCGACAAATGGCCGGCGGAGATCGTCGAGCAGATGAAGGAACTCGGCCTGTTCGGCGCCACGATCAGCCCGGAATATGGCGGCCTCGGCCTGCCGGCCACGACCTACGCCGAGATCGTGATGCGCGTCTCGTCGGTGTGGATGGCCATCACCGGCATCTTCAACTCCCACCTGATGCTGGCGCTGGCGGTCGAGAAGTTCGGCACGCCGCGCCAGAAGGAGCGCTGGCTGCCCAAGTTCGCCACGGGCGAGATCCGCGGCGGGCTCGCGCTCACCGAACCCGACGCCGGCACCGACCTGCAGTCGATCCGCATGGTCGCGAAGCGCGACGGCAACGACGGCTACGTGATCAACGGCACCAAGACCTGGATCTCCAACGGCATCGAGGGCCACTGCTTCGCCATGCTGGTGAAGACCGATCCCGAGGCCAGCCCGCGCCACACCGGCATGAGCCTGTTCATCACGCCCAAGGGGCCGGGCTTCACGGTCGGCCGCAAGCTGGAGAAGCTCGGCTACAAGTCGATCGATTCGGGCGAGCTGGTGTTCGAGGATTACAGGATCCCGGCCGATCACCTGATCGGCGAGGTCGAGGGGCAGGGCTTCGCGCAGGTCGCGGGCGGGCTCGAACTCGGCCGCATCAACGTGGCCTCGCGCGGCGTCGGCATCGCCGAGGGGGCGCTACGGCTGGCGACGAGCTATTCGCAGATGCGCAGGACCTTCGGCAAGCCTATCTGCGAGCACCAGGCGATCCAGCTCAAGCTCGGCGAAATGGCGACGCGCGCCCGGGCGGCTCGCCTGCTGACGCTCGATGCCGCGGCGATCTTCGATCGCGGCGAGCGCTGCGACATGGAAGCCGGCATGGCGAAATACTTCTCGTCCGAGGCCGCCCTGGAGAACAGCATCGAATCGATGCGCATCCACGGCGCCTACGGCTACTCCAAGGAATACGACATCGAGCGGCTCTATCGCGACGCGCCGCTGACCTGCATCGGCGAGGGCACCAACGAGATGCAGCGCATCATCATCGCGCGGCAGTTGATCAAGCGGAACCCGATCTCGTGAGCATGACCGGCAAGCCGCTGGAAGGCATCCGCGTCCTCACGCTCGAACAGTTCGGCGCCGGCCCCTACGGCACGATGTTCCTGGCCGAGCTGGGCGCCGAGGTGATCAAGATCGAGGCGCCCGAGGGCGGCGATCCCTCGCGCCAGGTCGGGCCCTACAAGCTCGGCGAAAACGACAGCGAGTATTTCCAGGCGTGGAATCTCGGCAAGAAGAGCGTGACCCTCGACATGAAGTCGGCGGAGGGGCGTCGGCAGTTCGAGGCGCTGGTGAAGGGCGCCGACTGCGTCGTGAACAACATGCGCGGCACCCAACCGGTGAAACTCGGGATCGACTATGCGAGCCTGAAACACCTGAAGCCCGCGATCGTCTGTCTGCACATCTCCGCGTATGGACGCGACAACGAGCGCAAGGACTGGCCCGGCTACGACTTCCTGATGCAGGCCGAGGCCGGGCTGATGGAGCTGACCGGTGAGCCCGACGGGCCGCCGACGCGCGTCGGCGTTTCGATGATCGACAGCATGAGCGGCCTGACGGGCATCGTCGGTCTCCTGAGCTGCCTGTTGCGCGCCCGCACCACGGGCCACGGCTGCGACGTCGACACTTGCCTCTACGACGTCGCCATGCATCAGCTCACCTATCCCGGCCTCTGGTACCTGAACGAGGGCGATGTCTCGCCGCGCGTGCCGCGAAGCGCGCATCTTTCGCTGGCGCCGGTCCAGACCTTCCCGACGAAGGACGGCTGGATTTTCATCATGTGCATGACGCAGAAATTCTGGCTGAACCTCTGCGAAGTGACGGGACGTGGCGATCTCGTCGCCGATCCGCGCTTTCCCGATCCCAACACGCGGGCGCGCAATCGCGCTTCGATGTCGGCCGAACTCGACGTGACGTTCCGCACACGCACGACGGCGGAGTGGCTCGCCGCGATGAACGGGCTGCTGCCGGCGGCGCCCGTCTATCGGCTCGACCAGGCGCTCGACAGTTCGTTTGCGCGGGAGACCGGCATGGTCTCCTCCGTGCCGCATCCGGTGAAGGGCGAGCTGCGCATCCTCGCCAATCCGCTGCGCATCGACGGCGAGCGCCCGGCGCAGGCCGCCTGCGCAGCCCTCGGCGCCGACAACGAAGAACTGCTGGGCAAGTCATCATGAAACTTCAGGGCATCAAGGTCGTCGATCTCTCCTGGTTCCTGCCGGGCCCCTATCTCACCACCTCACTCGCCGATCACGGCGCCGAGGTGATCAAGGTCGAGCCGCCGGGCGAGGGCGATCCCGGTCGCCACATCCTGCCGCCCGACCAGCGCACCTCGGTGTTCTTCCGCAACATGGGGCGCGGCAAGAAGAGCGTCGTGCTCGACCTCAAGAGCGAGCAGGGGCGCGCCGACCTCTTCCGTCTCGCCTGCGAGGCCGACGTGCTGGTCGAATCGTTCCGCCCCGGTGTCGCCGCCCGCTTCGGCATCGGCTACGACGCCGTTGCCGCGAAGAACCCCGGCATCGTCTATTGCTCGATCAGCGCCTTCGGCCAGGACGGCGCCTATCCGGGCCGTGCCGCGCACGATCTCGCGCTGGAGGCGATGACCGGCGTGCTGAGCCTGACCCTGGGCGACGATGGACGCCCCGCGATTCCCGGCATCCCGGTCGCCGATCTGGTGAGCGGTCTTCATGGTCTGGCCGGCGTGCTGATGGCGCTGCTGCGCCGCAAGGATACCGGCCGCGGCGACTACATCGACGTATCGATGCACGAATCGCTGATGGCCTCCTGCGCCAACGTGGTCGGCACGACCTTTGCCGAGAACAAGGCGCCCGACGTGAAGCAGCAGCGCACGACCGGCGGCTCGGCCTTCTATCGCGTCTACGACACGTCCGACGCCCGCCAGCTCGTGATCGCGGGCCAGGAGATGAAGTTCATCAGGAACCTGTTGGGGGCACTCGGCAAACCCGAGATGGCCGGGCTCTGCGAATGGCCCGGCGCCCACCAGAAGCCGGTGATGGAGTTCCTCGAGCAGACGTTCAAGTCGAAGCCGCTCGTCCACTGGATGGACACCCTCGCCACGCTCGACATCTGCTACGGCCCGGTCAACACGCTCCCCGAAGCCATCGCCGACGCCAACCTGCAGAAGCGCGGCTTCATGGTCACGGACGATACCGGCCGCCTCCACTTCGGCCCCGTCGTCCGCTTCAGGAGCGAACCGTCTAGTCCGCTCTATCGCGAGCCGCTGCTGGGCGAGCACACGGAGGAAGTGCTCGGGCGTTAGCGACGTAGGGCCGAGGCATTCATCACAAAAGCCCCGTCGTCCTTCGACTGCGCCGCCCTTCGGGCGGCTCCGCTCAGGACGACGGAAGAATGTAGATCAACCCACCAAAGCCACGGCCTTCGCGAGCGGCACGGGCGCGTCGTCGAGGAGGAGATTGATGGCTTCTTCCTCCCAACCTGACTCACCGAGCGACAGCGGATCCTGCGGCGCCAACCGGTGTTCGATGACGAGGCGTGAGAGGAGCAGGCGGCGGGCGTCGCCGCCTTCGGCGCCGAGCGTCGCGCCTTCCCAGGCCAGGAGGGCCGCCGTCGTGGCGTGATAGAGGGCGCCGGCGGCGAGGCGGGAGCGCTTTTCCTGTTTGGGATCGGCGGCAACCGCCTCGACGAAGCGTTCGACCCGGTCGAGCGTGGCGCCGAGCAGGCCCTTGTACTGGCCGGGCAGGGCGCCGCTCGGCTCGAACTTTGCCTTGAGAGCGGCGGACAGCGTCTTGTGGCCGCCCGACTTGCCGACGGCGCGCTGCACGACGTCGAGCGCGTTGATGCTGGAGGTGCCCTCCCAGATCGTGCCGATCTGTGCGTCGCGCACCAGCCGTGCCGTCACCCATTCCTCGATGTAACCGATGCCTCCGCGGACCTCGAGGGCGGCGCTGGCGACCGGGATGTTGTCGCGGCAGGCGCGGAACTTGTAGACCGGCGTCAGGATGCGCAGCAGGTTCGCCGCCTCCTTGTCGCCCCCCTTACCATCATAACCTTCCGCGCGGCCCATCGCGTCGGCGGAGAAGGCGAACATCGACAGCGCCTGCTCGGTAGGCAGCATGATCTTCATGAGCTGGCGGCGCAGCAGCGGGTATTCCGACGTGGGTTTGCCGAAGGCGCGGCGGCCGCGTGCGGCGGCCAGCGCTTCGTTGAGGCAGCGGCGCATCATCGAGGCGGCGCGCACGCCATGGCTCAGCCGCGACAGGTTGACCTGGCTCATCATCTGCTTGAAGCCGTGGTTCACGTCGCCGACCAGATAGGCGGTGGCGCCGTCGAGCACGATCTCGCCCGACGCCATGGAGCGCGTGCCGAGCTTGTCCTTCAGGCGCACGATCCGGTAGCTGTTGCGGGAGCCGTCCTCGAGGCGCCGCGGCAGGGCGAACATGGCGAGACCCCGGGTGCCCGCCGCCGCGCCGCGCGGGCGGGCGAGGATCAACGCCAGGTCGGCATCGGCATGGCTGCAGAACCACTTCTGGCCGTAGATCTTCCAGCGCTCGATCCCGTCGGCACCGACGCCGATGCGCTCGGCCTCGGTCTCCAGTGCGCCGACGTCGGAGCCGCCGGCCTTCTCCGTCATCAGCTGCGCGCCCTTCATCATGTGGGCCGGGTCCTGGCTCAGCAGCCGGTCCATCAGGAGGCGCTTCAGTTCGGGCGAGGCATGGGTCTTCATCGTGAAGTTCGACGTGTCCGACATCGAGACCGGGCACATCAGCCCGAACTCGCCCTGCACGAAGAGATAGGTGAAGGCGTACTTCACCAGCGGGTGTGCCGGCTCCGCCAGGCCGAGCACGCCGGCGCGATGGCTCATCGCGTGCAGGCCGTATTCCTCGTAGGCGATCTTCTCCATCTCGCGATAGGCGGGATGGTAGTCGATCCAGTCCTCGTCGCGGCCGAAGCGGTCGCGCGGCTGGAGCACCGGCGGATGCTTGTCCGCGATCATCGCCAGCTCGTCGAGGCGGCCGCCGGCCAGCGCGCCCAGCCGCTCGAAATGCGGCATCATCTGCCGCAGCAGGGCGGGCTCCATGTAGAGCCGCATCAGGTCCTGGAACTGCCGGTCGATCGCGTAGAAGTTCTGGCCGTGGACGTCGGCGGCAATGTGGTGCGCGCCGTGCGGCCCTTCGTTCAGTCCTTGGCTCATGTTGGGCATTTCTTCCTCCGTCTCTTCTTCTCGTTCTATCGCCAGCCCTGCTTCAGCACGCGCGCCACATAGGGCGGCACGGTCCCGGTGGCGGGGCCATAGATATGTTCCTGGAACAGGCCCTTGTTGTCGGTCGGCTCGAGGTTGAGCTCGACCGTACGGGCGCGCGGCGCGTGGCGGCGCACGTGCAGCACGAAGCCGGCGGCGGGATAGACCTCGCCCGAGGTGCCGATCGCCAGGAAGAGGCCGCAGCGCTCCAGCACCTCGTAGATCTCGTCGAGATGCAGCGGCATCTCGCCGAACCAGACGATGTTGGGCCGGAGCTCACCCACCGAATTGCAGTGAGGGCAGATCGACGTGGGATTCAGGTCGTGATCGGACGCGAACACCGTCTTGCATTCCATGCAGCGGATTTCGCCGTCCTGCCCATGCATGTGGATCACCCGTTTCGACCCGGCCTGCTCGTGCAGCAGGTCGATGTTCTGGGTGATGATCGTCACTTCGCCGTCATACTCCCGTTCGAGCCGGGCCAGCGCCTTGTGCGCGTCGTTCGGGGCGATGCCGGCCGCGCGGAACAGGGCGCGTGTCCCGTTATAGAAGTCGAGCACCTTCTTCTTGTCGCGGTGCCAGGCTTCCAGGGTCGCGACCTCCTCGAGGTCGACCCGGTTCCACAGCCCGTCGGCGTCGCGGAACGTGTCGATCCCGCTCTCCTTGGAAATGCCGGCGCCGGTCAGCACCGCGATGCCGGGCGGGAAGAAATCCTGATGCATGCCGCCACTCTAGCGCCGTGCTAGGGTCGGCGACCATGACCATTGGCATCCTGTTCGTCTGTACCGCAAACCTCTGCCGTTCGCCCACGGCCGAGGGCGTGTTCCGCTCGCTGGCCACCAAGGCCGGCCTCGCCGACGCCTTCGAGATCGATTCCGCCGGCACCGGCGCCAGTCATATCGGCCAGCCGCCGACCCAGCCGGCCATCGATGCGGCGGCGGCGCGGGGTTACGACATCACCGGCATTCGCGCGCGCCAGATCACGGGCGAGGACATCCGGCACTTCGACCATGTGCTGGCGATGACCCGCGGCCATCTCGTCGAGATGCGCTGGCTGGCGCCGCGTGAACTCGCGGACAAGCCGCAGCTCCTGATGAGCTACGCCCCGCCGCTCGGCATCTTCGACATTCCCGATCCGTTCGGCGGCACGGCCGACGACTACGAGCGTGCCATCGGCATGATCGAGTCCGCCACCCGTGGCCTGCTCGCCCGGCTGACGCCGCAGGTCAAAAAGGCCATTTGAGGCCGAG
>JBILYJ010000216.1:0-8017 GCA_044377795.1 Reyranella sp.
CCAGGCGAGGTGATGTCGGAGGACGTGGCCCAAGCCTATCACGCGTTGCAGGTCAGCGCCTTTGCCGACGCGGGCGCCGACATGGTGACCGCCATCACCATGACCAACACCAGCGAGGCCATCGGCATCGTGCGGGCGGCCCTCCAGGCCGGCATGCCTGTGGCGATTGCCTTTACGGTCGAGACCGATGGCCGCTTGCCGACCGGACAGACGCTGACCGAGGCCATCAGGCTCGTCGACGAGGCAACGGCGAACGGTCCGGCCTACTACATGATCAACTGCGCCCACCCCACCCACTTCCGCGAGGTGATGGCAACGGACCAGGACTGGACGCGCCGCATCCGCGGGCTGCGGGCCAACGCCTCGCGCCGCAGCCACCAGGAGCTGAACGACTCGCCCGATCTCGACGCCGGCGATCCGGTCGAACTCGGCGGGCAGTACTGCGACCTCGTGCAGGCGCATCCGCAGATCAACGTGCTGGGCGGCTGCTGCGGCACCGATCACCGCCACGTCGAGAGCATCGCCCTCGCCTGCAAGACGGTGCGCTCGGCCACGGCTGCCTAGACCAACGCCTCGTACTGCTCGGGCTTGAAGCCGACGAGCAGCTTGCCGCCGCCTTCGAGCACCGGCCGCTTGATCATCGAGGGCTGGGCGACCATCAGCGCGATCGCCTTGCTCTCGGTGAGCCTCTCCTTGTCCTCGTCGGGCAGTTTGCGGAAGGTCGTACCGGCACGGTTCAGCAAGACCTCCCAGCCGACCTTGCCGGCCCAGCCTTCGAGGCGGGCGCGATCGACGCCGGACGCCTTGTAGTCATGGAAGTCGTAGGCGACGCCCTTCTTGTCCAGCCAGGCGCGCGCCTTCTTCATCGTGTCGCAGTTCTTGATGCCGTAGATCGTGGTCATGCCTCCACGATCCCGGAGTCAGGGCTGAACGTCCAGCCCCTTGTAGAGGGCGGCGCTGTAGATGCCGTGCGACCGCACGTTCTTGATGCTCTTCTTGGCCACCAAAAAGAGCCGCGAGTGCGCCGACGGGATCATCAGCGCTTCGTCATGCATCCGGCGCTGGATCTCCCTGAAAGCCTTCTCGCGGTCGGCGTCGTTGGTCGCCGTGCGCCCGGCATCGAGTATGCGGTCGGTCTCGGCATCGTTCCACATCATGCGGTTCGGTACCGGCCGGTTCTTGGAGTGATAGTAGAGATACATCTGGTCGCCGGCCGACGTGTACGGCACCGACAGCGTCCAGATGTCGTAGTCCTGCTGAGCGATCTTCTGGAAGAAGACTGTCGGATCCCAGGTCTGGATCTTGATGTCGATGCCGACCGTGCGCGCGGCGGCCTGAAGTACTTCCGAAAGCTTCGGGTTCTGCCCCACCGTGTAGGAGTACATCAGCAGTTCGAGTTTCTTGCCGTCCTTGTGGCGGAAGCCATCCGGGCCCATCTTCCAGCCCGCCTCATCGAGCAGCCTCTTCGACTTCTCCGGATCGCGCTTGGTCAGCACGTCGAGCGTCGCCGGCTCGAAGTCGAGTGCCTTGGGATGGACCAGCGACCGCGCCGTCTCCGCCTGGCCGAAGAAGATCGCCTTGTTGATCTCCTCGCGGTCGACCAGATGGGCGAGCGCCTGGCGGACCCGCTTGTCCTGCAGGTTCTCGCGCGTGCTCTTCAGCCCCCAGTAGTACATCGCGAAATCGGCCGTCGGCTCGTAGACGGAGAGATTGGGGGCCTTCTTGAAGCTCTCAATCGCCTGCAGCGGGTTCCAGTGGCAGAAATCGGCCTGTCCGGAGAGCATCGTGGCAATGCGCGTCGTTTCCTCCGGCACGATGCGCCAGATCATCTTCTCGTACTTCACCGGCCCCTTGTTGGCGTAGACGCCGGTCGGCCCCCACTTGTAGGCATCGTGGCGCTTCAGCACGAGTTCCTTGCGTGGCTGCCAGCTTTCCCAGCAGAGCGGCCCGGTGCCGTCGAAGCCCTTGACGCCGAAGTCGGCGCCGAGTGTCTCGACATTGTCCTTGTTGATGATGGTCGCCGCGAAATTCGCGAGGTCGACCAGCAGTTCGGAATGCGGTCGCTTCAGCTTGTAGACAAGCGTGTAGGGGTCGGGCGCGGTGAGGCTGTCGATCTCGCCCAGTCGCCAGTAGAACGGCCAGCGGGCGGAGGGATCGGCCAGCCGCGTGAAGGAGTAGATCACGTCGGCCGCCGTGAACTTCTTGCCGCTGCAGAAGGTCACGTCGTCCCGCAACGAGAAGGTATAGGTGAGCCGGTCGTCCGAGACCGTCCACGACTTGGCCAGCAGCGGATGGACGCTCTTCAGGTCCCAGTCGAGCGCGACCAGCGTGTCGCCCATCATGAACATGGGATGCCCCATGCCGCTCGACGTGTTGCTGTGGGGATCGTACTTCGGCGCGTCCTGCGAACGAATGTTCACGAAGATCTGTGCAGAGGCCGGCATCGCAAGCGCAAACCAGCACAGCGCGAGCGCCAGCACGGCGCCCGTTGCTCCCTTGATCATGTCGCTTCCTCCCGCCGGTGTATCCCCGGCTATGGGATGGAGCCTATCCCGGGTGGCGAGTGCGGCCAAGCGGCTCGACGGCCGCCGGGCCGTTCGCCTAAAGTCCGCCCATGCCCATCGAGTACACGATCGATCACGAAAAGCGCTTCGTCCACGCCCGGGTCCTGGGCGTCATCGTGCTGAAGGACATAGAGGACTTCGCCGACGCGGTCGTGGCCCAGAACGCCCTCACCTATCGCAAGCTGTTCGACGCCAGCAAGGGCGATGGGACCTACGACGAGAAGGACGTCATGACACTCGCTGCCCGCGCGGCGGCCTATGCGAGCCTCGCCAAGCGCGGGCCACTCGCACTGATCCCCAGGCCCGGCCATAACGCCGACCTCGCCCGGCGATACGTGAATCTCGGCAAGTTTACCGGCCAGGCACAGATCTTCGACTCGGCCGAGGACGGCCTGAAGTGGCTGGAGGCCCAGTCCGAAAGCGAGCGCTGATCACGACGCTGCGACGCTGCCCTGCGCGAGGCGGCGCAGCGAGGCGGGCACCTGATCGTCCTCAGCCGGTTGATAGACGACGCTGAACAGGGTGCGCGCCCTGGCGAGCGCCTCACCGAAGCCCTGCTGCTCGCTCTCGAAGGAATCGAACCCGCAACGGAGCATGAATGCCACCTGGTCCTGGAGCACGCCGCCCGTGGCGCGCAGCTCGCCGCGATATCCCATGCGTCCGCGCAGCAGGCGCGCCTGACTGTAGGCGCGACCGTCGCTGAACTTGGGAAAATCGAGCACGATCAGGCGGAGGCGTCCGAGGTGCGACGCGAGGTCCTCGACGGGATCGGTGTTGGCCAGAGACACAGCCGGCCATTCGGGACGCGCCTGCCACTCGGCGAGCGGCAGTGCGACGTAGGATGCGGGCAGGCCCGCTTCGCTAAACAGCGGCATAGACTCTCTCCTTGAAGGGTTGGGCGCCGATGCGCTCTCACCGCTTCTGATCTGGCGATATCTCGCACATTAGCCATGAGTTGAATTTCCGAAGGTTCTCCGGAAGGGAGCATTTCCTGCCGTTCAAGGTCTGGAGAAGGAAATTTTTATCGCCCTTGAAGCGGCCCTTTCCGCCCCCAAATCCCAATCGTTCCCCGCGCCCATTCGGGGCGGGAACGTCCACCATCGCTCAAGAGAGGATGATCAAATGCGTACTGTCGACTATTCCCCGTTCTATCGTGCCACCGTCGGCTTCGACCGTGTCTTCGACCTGCTCGACTCGGTGTCCAGCCAGTCGGCCGCCAACGGCTACCCCCCGTACAATATCGAGAAGGCCGGCGACAACGCCTACCGGATCGTGATGGCGGTCGCGGGCTTTGCCGAGGCCGAGCTGAACGTGACCCAGAAGGAGAACGAGCTCCTGGTCACCGGCCAGGCCGCGCCCAGCGACGGCCAGGACGAGAAGCAGTATCTCTATCGTGGCATCGCCGGCCGCAACTTCGAGCGCCGCTTCCAGCTCGCGGACCATGTGAAGGTCACGGGCGCGAAGCTCGCCAACGGCCTGCTCACGATCGAGCTGCAGCGGGAGATCCCGGAAGAGAAGAAGCCCCGCGCGATCCCCGTCCAGGCCGGCAGCGGCCCGGCGGCCCTCACCCACTAAGCAGGCAGCTGCCTGTTGTATCGGAAAAGGCGTCGCGGGAAACCGCGGCGCCCTTTCTTTGTCTGTGAGGCGGACTAACGGCCCGCCACGAGTGGCCTCTACTTGGCGTACTTGCCGGTGAGCTGCGGCGTGTGCGGGCCCTCGCCGCCCTTCTCCTTGTGCTCGAGGCGCGTGGTGCGGGCCCAGGTGCGCTTCAGCTCGTCCTTCACACTGAACTTCAGCGTGCCGATCTTCTCGACCGTCAGCTCGATCTTGTCCCCGTCCATGAACGAGTTGAGACCGCGGTGATTGGTGCCGGTGGCGACGATGTCGCCGGGCTCCAGCGTGTGGATGGAGCTCACCCACTCGATGATGCGCGGGATGTGGTGCGCCATGTCGGAGGTGTTGAACTTCTGCATCACGGTACCGTTGTTGGTCAGCGTGATGCCGAGGTTCTGCGGATCGGCGATCTCGTCGGCGGTCACGATGCAGGGGCCGATCGGCGCGAAGGTGTCGCGTGACTTCATCTGGAAGAAGACGTTGCCCGGCGGCGGCAGGCCGCGGGCCGAGCCGTCGATGAAGCAGGTGTAGCCGAAGATATGCTTGAAGGCGTCGGCCGGCGCGACACGGGTCGCACGCTTGCCGATGACCAGCGCCATCTCCGCCTCGCCCTCGAAGATCGTGGCCGGTGCGTCGGGCAGCACCATCGTGTCGCCGTCGCCGATCACCGCGGTCGCCGCCTTGTGGAAGGCGTTGATCGCCGGCTTCTCCGGCAGCGTGCCGTCTTCCATGTAGTTCACCGCCATGCAGACGATGTTACCGGGCTTCGGCACCGGGGGACGCAGCTTCACGCCGGACACGGGCACGCCCTTGCCGTCGGCGGCGGCCTTCTCGACCTTCGCCTTGTAGGCATCCCACTTGGCGATGAGGCCGACCATCAGGTCACGCGCATGGAGATGCGGGATGTCCTTCACGGCGTCAGTCACGTCGACCACCTGGTCGCCCTTGATGACACCCAGCCGGTAGTCATTGAAATAACAAAGCTTCACTTCTTCTCTCCCTCTTCGATTACTTTCCTGGCGACGTTGGCGGCCGACATCGCGGTCGGCCAGCCGGAATAGAATGCGAGATGCGTGATGAGCTCGGTCAGCTCGTCCTTCGTAACGCCATTGTTGATGGCACGGGCGAAGTGACCTGTCTGCTGCTCCGTGCGGTTCATCGCGACCAGCGCTGCACACGTGATGAGACTGCGGTCACGCTTCGACAGTCCCGGCCGCTCCCAGACGTCGCCGAACAGGACATCGTCGGTCAGTTCGATCAACTTGGGAGCGAAGGAACGGAGTGCATCGCGCGGATTGGGAGCCGGCGGGCTGGACATGGAATCTCTCCTTTTCAGCATGGGAAGACGGGGCTAGCGTTCCTTCAAAGAACGGAGGAAACAATGGCCGTAATCAAGGCTGCGGAATTTGCCTGGCCCCGGATGGAGGCGCCCGACCTCGACCAGATGGAGGAGTTCCTTACCCATTTCGGCCTCGTCCGCGCCGAGCGTACTCCCACGGCGCTCTACATGCGCGGCACCGACGATCACCCTCACCTGCATGTCACGCACAAGGGGGGCACGAAGTTCATCGGCTTCGCCTACCACGCCGCCGACGAGGATGACCTGAAGCGCCTCGCCAGGCTGCCCGGCGCCTCGGGAATCGAGACGCTGGACGAGCCGGGCGGAGGCAAGCGCGTGCGCCTGACCGAGCCCAATGGCTACCAGATCGAAGTCGTGTCGGGCCAGAAGCGCGTCGAGCCGATCAAGGTCGCGCGCGACGAGCACAACACCGCCCGCGAACCCGGCCGCCGCGTCGGACGGGTGATGCGACTCGGCAAGTCGCCCACATCGATCCAGCGCATCGGCCATGGCGTGCTTTCGTCGCCCAGGGTCACGGAGACCGTGGCCTGGTTCCGCGACACGCTGGGCATGATCCGCTCCGACGACGTCTATGTCGGCGAAAAGCACAACATCATCGGTTCGTTCAATCGCCTCGACCGCGGCGACGCCTATGTCGATCACCATGTCTTCTTCTGCAACCACAACCCGAAGGCCGGCCTGAACCACGTCTCCTACGAGGTGCAGGACATCGACTGCGTCTTCCAGGATCACGAGTACATCAAGCGGCTGGGCAAGTACGACCATATGTGGGGCATCGGCCGCCACCTCCTGGGCAGCCAGGTCTACGACTACTGGTGCGATCCCTGGGGCCGCGTGCACGAGCGCTGGGCCGACACCGACCGGCTGAACGCGGCCAATGGCGGCAATCTCGTCAGCGCCGAGGAAGGCTTCCAGTCGCAATGGGGCGACCGGCCGCCGGACCGTTTCCTGGGTCACGCCAGCCCCTAGGGTCGCTACCTGGTCTTGAACTTGTCCGGCAGGCGCTCCTCGTTGCCGAGCGCCACCTTGCGCACGCCCTCGCTGTCGGGGCTGGGCGGGAAGCCTTCGGAGGCACGCGGCGCCGGCGTCTCGACGACCGTGTTGGACAGGCGACCGACGCCGGTGACCTCGATGTCGATCGTGTCCCCGGCCTCCAGCGGACGGGA
This sequence comes from Reyranella sp., assembly GCA_044377795.1. Classification (GTDB taxonomy): domain Bacteria; phylum Pseudomonadota; class Alphaproteobacteria; order Reyranellales; family Reyranellaceae; genus Reyranella. Next base: position 6,705 of record JBILYJ010000216.1, read on the forward strand.
GTTGGCGGGCGTGCCGGTCAGCAGGATGTCGCCCGGCAGGAAGGTGATGTGGCGCGCCAGATCGGCGATCAGGTAACCGCAGTCGAAGATCTGCTCGCTGACCGCGCCCTCCTGGACCATCTTCCCGTTCTTGTAGCTGCGCAACGTCGACTGTCGAACGTCCACGCCGGACACCAGGCCCGGCCCGATCGGGCAGAACCCGTCCATGCCCTTCACGCGCAGCATCGAGCCCCCGTCGGTGTCGCGGAAGTCGTGGCAGCCGAAATCGTTGGCCGGCGCGAAGCCCGCGATGCAGTCCCAGGCCTCCTCGCGGGTCACGTTCTTGGTGACTTTCGAGAAGACCACAGCCATCTCGCCTTCGTAGTTCACGTACTTGTAGCCCTTGGGCTTCACCAGCTCGCCCTTGTGGGCGTTGAGCGCGGTCAGCGGCTTCTGGAAGTAGGTCGGCGTCTTGGGCGGCACGTGCGTGTTGTTGAACTCGTAGTAGCGCGAAATGTAGTTCACGTGGACGCACAGGATCTTGGTCGGGTTGCAGGGGGGCAGATGGACAACGTCTTTCTCCTCGGCAGTACGGCCGTCGGCGAAGACGATCTTGCCGTCCTTGAATTCCACCCAATAGGCGCTGCCATCCTTCATCACGTGGCGGATTTCCTTGCGCGGTCCCTCGAGTACGCTCATCTCAACAACTCCCCTTACTGAAGATCGAACCAGACATGCACATTGCCGGTGCCGGCCGCGTTCTCGTATTCCGAGAGCTGCGTGCCACGGGCACGGCAATCCCTGCCGCCCAGCGCCCCCATCATCTGCGCGTAGTGCGCGCCGCGGCCTTCGTACTTGGCCGCCTCCAGTTCCGGAAACCGGTCGAGCACCGCGTCGTGCCGCCCCTGCTTCCACAACTCGAGCACCTCCATGTCGAGGGCGCGATTCTTCGGCTCCGACACGTTGTCGGGATGCCAGACCCTCGGATTGGGTGGCACGTGATCGAGGTCGTAGAACTTGTGGCTCATCGCGCCCGACGCCAGCAGTACGACCCGCGCATCCGAGCGCCGGATCGCCTCGCCGACGACCTCGCCCATCTGCAGGAAGTGCTTCAGCCTCGCCGTCTGGCAGGTGCCGACACTCAGGACCTTCTCGCCACGCCCGAGATAGTGGATCACGTTAATCGTCGGGTAATGCAACGGCAGCGTTTCCTCGACGACGTTGCGCGCCGCGACCTTCTTCTCCTGCGCCACCTTCTCGACTTCCGCCGCCAGCGCGGGAGCGCCGGCATGATCGTAGGGAAAACGGGTCATCGAGAAGGGTAGTTCGTCCGA
>JBILYJ010000217.1:0-8007 GCA_044377795.1 Reyranella sp.
AAATCGCGGATCGTGCAAAGTCGGATTTCATCGCGAAGATGAGCCATGAAATACGAACGCCGATGAACGCAGTGATCGGGTTGTCCAGCCTCCTGGCCGATTCAGCGCTCGATTCAACACAGAAGCATTATGTTCGCATCATTGAAGAGTCTGCGGGGAATCTCCTCACCATCATCAACGACATCCTGGATTTCTCCCGGCTGGCGGCCAGCCGGCTGGAGATCGAAAGGAGCCCGTTCAATTTACGCGAACTGGCGGAAAGCGCCGTCGACCTCGCGCGGAGGCTGCCGGGTGGAGCGAACCTCGGTCTATCGACAAAGCTGGCTGCGGACCTGCCCGACGTGCTGGTGGGTGACGCGGGCAGGTTGAACCAGATCTTCCTGAACCTTCTCGGCAACGCCGTGAAGTTCACGGCGCATGGGACGGTTACCCTGTCCGCGGAAATCGTCGAACGTCGGATCGATGGAGTTCGCGTGCGCTTCGAAGTGCACGACACGGGCGTGGGGATATCCCCCACCGACAGAATCCGTCTTTTCAAGCCTTTTGAGCAGGGCATTGACGTGCAGGTACGCAGGAAGGGCGGCACCGGTCTCGGCCTCGCGATCTGCCGGCAGCTCGTCGAGTTGATGGGCGGCCAGATCGATGTCGAGAGCGAGTCCGGTCACGGTGCCCGATTCTGGTTCGAGCTCGACCTCGGGCGGGCCGCGGCTCAGGATTCCTTCGCTCCTGCCATTCTCGCGACAGGCACCGCAACTTCGGTTGCGCGTCGCCTTCGTGTGCTTGTCGTCGAGGACACGCCAGCCAACCAGATCGTGGCGCGCGCCGTGCTGGAGAAGATGGGGCATGAAGTCGAGGTGGCGAGTGACGGCGGCGAGGCGCTCGTAGCCGCGAAGACCGGGAACTTCGACGTGATCCTGATGGACGTACAGATGCCGACCATGGACGGTCATGAGGCGACCCGCAGGATTCGCGCGCTGGGGGGCGCCGCAGGTCGTGTTCCGATCATCGCGCTTACTGCATTTGCTGGGGAGGTCGACCGTGAGCTGGCACTGGCCGCTGGCATGACCGACTACCTCAGCAAGCCCATTCGAGCCACAGACCTGGTCGCGATGATTGAGAAGACGCTGATGCGAGAGGCCACCGCCGCCCCCCTGACACCTGCCGCAGGCCTGCTGGACATCAACGCGCTCGTCGAGCTGCGTGAGGCGGTTGGGGCCGATTCCTTCGTGCAGCTGTCATCCACGTGTCAGCAGGATGCCGTGGCCTCGCTCGCCGAGGTCGAGAGCGCCATGGCGACGGGAGACGTGGCACGCCTGCGCAAGGCGGCACATCGCCTGAAGGGCCTGTTCGGCCAGTTCGGAGCGCCGCAGGCTGCGGTGGCTGCCGGTGCCGTCGAGAGCGCCGACGATTCGGAGATCATGCATCGTGTCGCAGAGCTGCTGCGGCTTGGCCCCGCCGCAATGGAAGCACTGAAGATCTGGAGCGACGCCGGCTCCTGATTCCCAATCGTCGCAGCATTCCGCGAATCGCGGTTTGCTACGGTGGGGGGAGTTTCTGGGGAGCAGGTCGCACCCTGGCACCCTGAGGGTTGCCGGACGGGACGCCGGGAATCGCTGGCAAGGCCGCCGGTACCGTCCTTTGGTATCGGGTGAGACGAGGTCGGACGGGGCCCGTGCCTCTCTGTGCTATTCTCGGGCATCGGGTAAGGAGATCAAGTTCATGCGGGTGGTTTTCGCGGCGCTGATGTCGGCGCTGCTGTTGATCGGGTTTGCGACCGGCTCCTGGGCGCAGAACGGGCTGGAGCGCTTCGAGAAGGAGATCAAGCCCCAGTTAGAGCTCAAGACGCTGAGCTATGGCGGCGCCGAGCCGCTCGGCGCCACGGGCTTCGTGCTGAAGGACGTCGTGGCCGTGGTGCCGGCCAATCCCGCGACCGGCGACAAGGAAAGCACGATCAGGATCGACAAGGTGACGGTCGACGACCTCGACTTCGATCGCCTCAGGAAGGATTCGAAGAACGATCTCGCGCCGCGCTTCGCCAGGCTCAGGATGGAGGGCATGACGGGCGACGACGAGATGTTCACCGCCCTCGAACCCTACGGCGTTCCGAAGGTGCCGTTCGACATCGCGCTCGACTATCGCATCGACCCGGCCGCCAAGGTGCTGACGCTCAGCATGCTGGAAGTGACCCTGCGCGGCCAGGCCCGCTTTGCCCTGTCGATGATCGTGGACGGGGTGAGCGACGACACCGACATGGACACCGCCAAGGACGAGGGCCGGCTGCGCAGCGCCTCCCTCACGATCGACGACAAGCAGCTGCTGGACAAGCTGGTCCCCGCCCTTGCCAGCGAGGAAGGCATCAAGCCCGGGGAGCTGATCACGACCGCGCTCGACGCGCTGGCTGGCTTCGCCCAGGCCCAGACCGGCGAGACGCTGAAGGCGCTCGACGCCCTCGCCTCCTTCGTCGGCGACTGGAAGGCCCCCAGGGGGCCGCTGGTGCTGGGCCTGAAGCCTGCCAAGACCGCGGGCCTGGGGGACCTCGACAAGATCATGGTCCCCGACGCGCTCTCGACCCTCTTCGGCTTCACCGCGACCTATCCCGGCACGCGCAGCGGAGCGGCCAAGTCAGGCTCCAAAGGCAAGTAACCAACCAGGACGTGAATGGAGGAAACGATGAAGCGGCGTACTCTGCTGACCGGCGCGGCGATGCTGCCGCTCGGCCTTCCGCTCCACGCCCAGGAGGCCTATCCGTCGCGGCCGATCACCATGATCGTGCCCTTCCCGCCCGGCGGCGTGGCCGACATCACCGGCCGGCCCACGGCGCATGTCATGGGCAAACTGCTCAAGCAGTCGGTCGTCGTGCAGAACAAAGGCGGCGCCGGCGGCTCGGTGGGCACCGCGCAGGCCGCGCGCTCGGCACCGGACGGCTACACGATCCTGATGGCGCTGTCGTCGATCTCGGTCCTCCCGGTGGCCGATCGCCTGCAGGGCCGCGCGCCGGCCTACGAACTCGACCAGTTCGCGCCGATCGCCCTGATCAGCGCCGACCCCACGGTCCTGGTCGTGCGGGAGGACGGTCCCTACAAGACGTTGAAGGATCTGGTCGAGGCCGCGAAGGCCAAGCCCGGGACCATCAACTACGGCTCCTCGGGCGTGTACGGCACGCTGCACGTGGCGATGGAGATCTTCGCCGACGCCGCGGGCATCAAGCTGTTCCACATTCCCTACCAGGGCGGCGGACCCGCGGTCGCGGCGTTGCTCGGAGGCCAGATCGACGCACTGGCCTCGGGTCCATCGGCGGCCATCGGCCAGATCAAGGCCGGCAAGATGCGCGCGCTCACGGTGTGGGGCGACAAGCGTCTGGCCTCGCTGCCGGACGTGCCGAGCATGAAGGAGCTGGGCTACGACGCCACCTTCTACATCTGGTCGGGGCTCTTCGCGCCCGCGGCCACCCCCTCGCCGATCCCGACGCGCCGGAATTCAAGACCTTCCTCGACAAGGATGCCGCACGACTGAAGGTCGCCGTGGAGCGCATCGGAAAAGTGCCGGAGAAATAGAAGCTGTCTCCGTCATGACACGGCGGCTGCGACTGAAGAGTGTGCACGACCGCCCGCATGTAGATTCGCTGCAAATGCTCGATTCTCGTTCGAGCTTCGGCACCGCAAGAAACGGCAGGACGTGCAACTCCTGTCCCGAGGCAGGCGTTTGGGAAGCAGCGGTCTTCATTCCGGCGATTGCGGCGAACATGGAGAAACGCCCTGAACGACCAGAAGCAGAATCCGTCTCAGCAGCAGGATCGCGATCGCCAGCAGCCTCAGAACCAGGAACGCTAGACCTGGTTCCAGAAAGTCGAATGCCCGCCTGACGGCGGGCATTCGTTTTTGGCATTTGCGCGAACAAACAGGAGAGGCCGATGATGTTCCAGGCCGCCGACCCGCCCCGTGAGATTCTCGCCGTGCCACCGGAGATGACGGCGCGGCCCGACATGCCCATGCCGGAGGATCAGCCGATGCCGGCCCCGCGGCCGGCCCCGGCCCGTGGAGCATCGACGCCGCGCGCCGGAAGTAGGGCTTAACGCGCCTTCGCCGAAACGCTATGGAACGAACGGACGGCTGCCTCGCGCAGCCGTTTCGCCGTGTGCCCGACCGAAGAAAAGAAACAGGAGGAGCGTTCATGTCCCAGCCGGTCTCGATCAACCGCCGCCGCTTTGCCGCCCTGGCCGGCGCGACGGCGCTCACCGCTCCGATGGTCGCCCCGGGGAGCGCCCGGGCCCAGGCCCGCTGGAAGCCCGAGAAGCCGATCACGATCTACAATCCCTTCGCCGCGGGCGGCGTCACCGACGTGCACATGCGGCTGCTGGCCGAGGCCGTGGGCAAGACCCTGGGGCAGCAGATCATCATCGACATCAAGCCGGGTGCCGCCGGCACGCTGGCCCCGGCCATGCTGCTCAATGCCAAGCCCGACGGCTACACGCTGGCCGTCATGAGCATCAACACGCTGCGCTATCCGCACTACCAGCAGACCAGCTGGAACCCGCTGACCGACTTCACCTACATCACCGGCCTGTCGGGCTACACGATGGGCATCGTCGTGCGCTCCGACTCTCCCTGGAAGACGTTCCAGGACATGATCGCCGCCGGCAAGAAGGACCCGGACAAGTACAATTACGGCACCTCGGGCGTCGGCGGCACCGGCCAGCTCATGATGATCGAGGTCGAGCAGGCGACCGGCGCGAAGTTCACCCATGTCCCCTACAAGGGCGGCGCGGAATGGATGCAGGCGCTGATGGGCGGTGAGATCCAGTTCATCGCCGACGCCGCCCAGTGGGCGCCCTTCGTCGACGACGGCAAGTGCCGCGTCCTGGCCTTCGCGACCGAGAAGCGCATCCCGCGCTATCCCGACACCCCGACGATGACCGAGCTCGGCGTCAACGTGGTGGGCCAGAGCCCGTACGGCCTGCTCGGCCCCAAGGGCATGCCGCCGGCCATCGTCGACACGCTCCACGAAGCCTTCAAGCAGGCCTCGGCCGAGCCGAAGGTGACCGAGTATCTCGCGAAGTTCATCCAGGTCCCGTGGGACAAGAACCCCGCCGAATTCCGCGCCTTTGCCGAGAAGTATTATGGCGAAGTGAAGCCGCTGCTCATCAAGGCCGGCCTCGCGAAGCCCTGAACAGGAGATTGTCATGGCGCTGAAGAAGGTTGCCCTCGAGATCGGCATGGGCACCGACATAAGGGGCGGCGACTACACGAAGGCCGCGGTGCGCGCCCTGCGTGACGCGCTGTGGCACAACTCGCTCACCGTCGCGACGGCGCTCGGCAAGTCGAGCGACGACATGGTGGTCGAGGTCCTGATCGGCGTGCCCCAGCCCGACAAGGTCGACACGGCCCAGGTGCTGGCGGTCCTGCCGCACGGCACCGGCACGGTGAAGGTCGTCGAGGGCGGCCTCGAGATCGAAAACGAAGCCGGTACGGACAAGACGGTGATCGCCCAGGCGGCCGCCATCGTCCGTCTCGATCTGTAAAGCGGAGCCAAGACCATGACCGCCAAGCGCGTGATCCTCGAACTCGGCACCGGCAACGATCTGCACGGGGGCGACTACACCAAGGCCGCCCTGCGCGCGGTGCAGGATGCCCTGCACCATTCCTCGCTCGCGATGATCCGGACCCTCAAGGTCAACACCAAGACCGGCATGTTCGTCGACGTCACGATCGGCGTGCAGCAGCCCGACAAGGTCGACGCGGAAAAGGTGAAGGCCTCGCTGCCGCACGGCATCGTCACCGTGAAGGTGGTCAAGGGCGGGCTCGACATCGCCGATCCCGAGAACAACGATCCGGCGGTGATCGCCAGCGCCGCCATCGCGGTCCGGATGGTGATCCCTCAAGCGAAGTGAGCGCCATGCTGCTCTACGAACACCCGCTGTCCTCCTATGCCCAGAAGGTGAAGATCGCGCTGCGCGAGAAGGGACTCGACTTCACGGTCGAGACGCCCGCCGCGCTGGGCACCGGCACCGCCGGCGGGGCGTTCGCGGCAGCCAGCCCGCGCAACGAGGTGCCGACGCTGATCGACGGCGAGGCGCGCATCTTCGATTCGACGATCATCCTCGAATATCTCGAGGACAAGTATCCCTCCCCGCCTTTGCTGCCGCGCGATCCGGCAGCCCGCGCCGAGGCGCGGATGATCGAGGATCTCTGCGACACGCTCTACGAGGCGGTGAACTGGGGCCTGAGCGAGATCCGCTGGTTCAAGCGCGCCGAGGGCGAGCAGGCCGAGAAGATGAAGGCCACGGCGGCGCGCCAGACCGCCCAGTTGCAGGCCTGGCTTGCCGACAAGCTCGGCGACCGGCCGTGGTTCAACGGCGAGAGCTTCGGCTGGGCCGATCTCAGTGTTGCGCCGTACCTCAATCGCTCGTTCTTCTACGGCTTGGGGACGCCGGCAGGGTCATCGCTGGCGACGTGGCGCGAACGGCTCATCGAGCGTCCGTCGGTTGCCGCGACCTTCAAGGAGTTCGAGGCCGCGGCCGCCGGCATGGCAAACGCGGCCGAGCGGCTCGCGTCGGGACAGATGCGACGCGAGTACCGCGATCATCGCCTTGAATGGATGATGAAGTCCGGGGGCCATCAGGTCGTTCTCGACGGCCTGGCCAGGAACAATATCCGCTTCACCTGGCCGCTTGGCTGAAAAACCCCGTCGTCCTGAGCGAAGCCGCCCGCAGGGCGGCGTAGTCGAAGGACCTCTTTTCCGACGCACGAGTCGGTGAAACGAAAAGAGGTCCTTCGACTGCGCGCCTTCGGCACTCCGCTCAGGACGACGGGCCTTTTTATTACCCGCGCGCGGCGCGGCCCATGAACAGGAGGCCGGCGCCTGCGATCACGGCAACGATGCCGGCGATGGTCGGAATGGGAATCGTGCGCTGTTCGTCGGCCGTGATCTTGAGCGGGCCGGCATCGACGATGGTCTTGCGCTCGGTGAAGGAGATGTTGTCGATCGCCAGGCCGGCGATGCCGAGCGCGATCAGAAGGACACCCAGAATTGCCATCGGCTTCATGCCGTAAACTCCCTTTTGGTTCCCCGGACAACGCAGAAAGTCGTCCGGGGTTGCCGAGGGGGAATTCAGGCCTTGGGCCGGACCAGCATCGCCAGGCCCTGCTCGATGGCCGTGCGGGCCATGGCGCGCAGTTCGTCGTCGGTCGCGCTGCTGACCGGATGGCCGATCTCGGCAAAGGCATAGTCCGGCATGCCGAGCACGCGGCTCATCATGTCGGCGGCACTTGCGAACCGCGTGGTCATCACGCTGAACGCGGGAACTTCCAGTCTTTCAGCGGTAACTGAGTCGTGCAGACTGCACGATGAGCAGCTCCCTCAATCCCCCAGGCCGGAGACGACGGCATCCCAGCCCTTGATCTCCGCCACGATGTGCGGATCGGCCGGGGCGCTGTAGTTCGACTTGGTGCGGCTCACCACGTTGGCGACGCCGTATTCCTCGCGCAGGATCTGGTCGAGGTGCCTGAAGAAGCCCTTGGTGCCTTCCTTGCCGTTGGAGATGAAGCCGATCGTCTTGCCTTCCAGCGAGTCGAGGCGCGGGGCGAGCTGGCCGGCCGGCGGGGCGGTGCCCGGCGTGGGATCGAGAACTTCGAACATGGTGATTCCTCCTACTTCTTGGGCGGTTCGCAATCGACGCAGACGCCGATCGGCAAGGTGACGGCATAGCTCTTGTTGCCGAGCCAGGGCGGGATGACGGCGCCGAAGCCGCCGGCCGGGCCGCCGGCGGCAACGACCAGGAGCTGGTCGGGCGAATCCATCGCCGTGTAGACGCTGTCGCCGCGGTCGCGGACGACGGCGCCCTTGCCGACATCGGCCCATTCGCGGCGATGGATGCGCGCACGTTCATGGATGAAGGTCGCGATGTCGGCCTTGGTCCAGCCGCCGGCCTGCAGATGCTCGCGCAGCTGCTTGGGGATGATCAGCGCGTAATTGCCGGGATGGATCGAGTAATGGCGCATGTTGGCGCGC
>JBILYJ010000218.1:0-7982 GCA_044377795.1 Reyranella sp.
ACCTACGACGCCATCGTCGATGCCTGCTGCAAGGCTTGGACTGACCTTCTCGCCACACCGCAAAGGATCGCATCCATCACAAGCCGGCGATGGGCTGAACTGTCATGAGTTCTGTCGCTTGGTATCAAATGTTTCCGGGTAGCCCCGAGCCCTTGCCTCGATCTGAAAGAGAACATATCATGAACATATAGTCGAGGAGGAAGCTGTGGGCGGATCTTTCGCAAGGACAAGTGAGACGCTTGGCGCAGGCCGGTCCCTGCCACGCTGGCCGCAACAGGGCATCTCTCGGCTGGGCGTCGACCGCCTCCTGAGACGTCACGCCGGGATTCGCCGCGTGGGCCCCCGCGTCACCGACCGTCTGTTCTTCGCGGTCGTGCCGGATGCCGGGACGGCGGAGACCATCGCCCAGCGTGCCGCCGTCTGGCGGGCGCGGCATGGGCTGACGGGCAGGCTCCTCAAGGCCGCGCACTTCCACGTCAACCTGGCGCCCGTGCACGAGGGCAACGGCTTGCCGGATGCCGACGAGATCGAGGGCTGGATGGCGCGCGTCCGGGAGATCCCGATGCCGTCCTTCCGGGTCGCGTTCGATCGGCTGACAAGCTTCGCCAACGGGGCGCTCGTGCTGACGGGGGAGGAGGCGACCTTCGGCCTCGAGGTGCTGCAGCAGCGGCTGAGCGATGCGCTAGACGACACGCCGCGGCCGGCCCGCCGCTACACGCCGCACGTGACCCTGCTTCACGACGGCCGCCATATCGAGGCCGAGCCGGTCGAGCCCATCGCCTGGACGGTCCGCGAGATCGTGCTGGTTCACAGTCCGGTCGGCCAGACGACGCACCGCCCCCTGATGCGCCTGCCGCTGGCCTGATCCGTCGCCGGCCTGTGTTGGCGGCGGGCTTCCCCGCGAAGTCCTGAAGTTTGAAACTGGTTTGATTTTCCTTCCTCGCCGGCCCGTGCAATGCTGCTGCTGGAAAGATGCCGGAAGGGCCAGCCACAAGGCTGACTTTCAGGCGTGGAGGGTGCCATGGCGGCTGTCACTGTCGCGTTGTCCAGTGCAATGCAACAGCAGGTCGCTGCTACGGGCGTCCATGCTTGGGCGGTTTATGCCGATTCAACCGGAAGCCTGAATTGGACTCTGCTTACAGGGCCGAGCACACAGGTGACGGGTCTTGGCGGGCCAGGCCAGAAGCTTTACTTCATCCTGCAAAGCACCGACTCGCCGCCCGGCACCGGCAATTCCGTCAGGCTCCTCCTCAAGAAGGAGTCCGACATCAATCCGGCCGGAACCGCGACCAGCGCCGATACTCTGAACTATCGCTACGACAGCTTCGAAGCATCCTTCACGCCAAGCCCCAATGACGCCGGCAACCTCACGGACGTCAACGGTTTCGGCATCCCGATGGCCATCGAGCTCGGCTACGGCCCTGATGCCGCCTCCGGCAACCCTACGTCCACCGCGTCGCGCGGCTACGGTATCAGCGGCGGCGCCACAAGCACGGGCAGCGCGGGCGTCGTCTCGGGTGGCGCGATCGTCAGCAGCGGCGGCATCTGGGCCGCGCTGGAGAGCGCCGGCGGCAGCGGCAGCATCCTGTATTACACCGCCATCTCCAGCGGTGGGTATGTGACCACGGCGCCACGCATGGCGATCTCGCCGGCGGTAGCCATCGGCAACGGTGTTTCCGGCTCGCACTATTCGGCCGGCCAGTGGAGCGGTTACATTTCAGCGCTGGCGAACAGCACGGCGACGTCGTCGGGCAACGCGAACCAGATGCAGCTCGCCGGCTATTTCAACGGCGCGCCCGATGCCAACAATATCTGGCACAACGCGGGTTTCTACGCCTACGACGTCACCACGAGCGGCGGCAATATGGTCCTGACCCCGGGTCCGACCAGCCAGATCCAGGGTACGATCACGATCACGCAAGCCGACCTGGCCAACAGCATCTACGTGACGCTGGGCAGTGCTACCGTGAGCGGTGTCAGCAATTCCAACGGCGTCGTGGCGCCGCTGGTGATCAACACGGGCGCCGACAATCAATGGGGTGCCGTCCTGCGGGACTTCGTCGTGGGCTTCACCGCAGGCTACTGGAACGCCTCGGCCACCTCGTGGAACGCTCAGGTAACGGCGCCGATCAACCTGACCAAGGAGTGGAACCAGGATCCAACCTACGCCTTCGGCGGGTCGGTGAACTCAGGCCCAGGATCGGTAACCCCGGCCGTGGGTGGCTTCTACGATCCTTATGCCAAGGTCTTTTTCGACTACACCAATTCCTACGGCACCGGATACTCCGACTTCCTGACGCGGGCCTTCAATGTGACTCCGCTCATCAACGTCTCCGACGGAACCGGCACTGCCACTGATTCCAACGACATCACCATCACGCTGTTTGCCGACAACGATACGCCGACGGGCTACACTTCGCAGACCATCAACAACTACCTGTCCGCTGGCAGCGGCGGCTATCTCGTGCCGTCGGGCTTCAGTACCAGCAACATCCAGACGACCCTCGATTTCAACGTCGGGACGATGAGCCTCGCCGCCGGCACGCCCGTAACAATCGTGCTCAAGGGCCTCACCTCCGGGTCCGACGTGCGCCTGCCGACGATAACCAGCTTCGGCAACTACAAGATCGAGAACAATGGCAGCGGCGGCTACACGACATCGAACTTCGGCTTGCCGGTGCATGGCATCATCAACATCCTGAACCTGCCGGTTACGGCAGCGCCGTCCGGGACAGGCGTGAACTGGTACCAGATCGAGGTAGGAACGGGGCCTGCCCAGAAGATCTTCAACCTGTACGAGACGGTCAACACGTCCGGCCAGATCCTCAATCCGGCGTTCTCGAGCCAGACCGGCGTACTCGCGATCGATGGTCTCGCCACCGTCGCCGGGAACGGCACCGGCCAGTATATTGCCGATACGACAGGGGTGGTGACGATCGGCTTTCAGACCGGCGGCAACAATACCCTCGATCCGTCGCTGATGGCTATCGTCCCCTTGCCGCCCCCTGTGTCCGGCAATCCCCTTCCCCAGGGTGGCTACGCCCAACCGTGGGCGCCGGTGGTTGGTTGGCGCCCAGGTTATACCTCCGCCGGCTCGGTCGCCTTTCACGAGATGTACGACGTCTGGGCTTACCAATCTTCCGTTCTTTCGTCTGGCACCCTGGTTGTTTCGTCGGGCAGTGGTACGAGCTCAAGTACGGTATCGTGGACGGGCCCGGCAACGAGCGCCGCCACGGTCTACAACGGGGGCCTCGTGTTCGGCTGGAAAGGCGCCGACAGCGCCGCCGTGCAGCAGCAGGCCAGCTCCTCGACGCCGAACTACTACGTCGGCAGCTATACCAACAAGATCGGCGGCAGCAACATTGCCCGGCTCTCCTTCAGCTCGGTCAGCGGCGCCCCGCTGCCCAGCCTGATCGTGTCGGGCGGCGGCTTCGTCACGGTGACAGCCGATACCGACGGCAACTGGCAGACGGTCGCGCCCATCCAGTTCGGCAACGGCACCTACACCGTCCAGATGCAGGAGTTCCTGCCTACCGACACAAGCTTTGCCAGCGCGCTCAACAGCGCCAGCGTGGTGCAGAGCTTCACGGTGTCGCAAGGGGCGACCGTGAGCACCTTCAATCTCTCCGTCGATGCCGTGACGAGCTATGGGGTCATCGTCGCGTCCGGCGGCGGGGTGACCGTGAATTCGGGCGGCACGACGAGCGCCACGCTGATCAGCGCCGGCGGCTTCGAGCATGTCGCGAGCGGTGCGGACAGCGGATCGTTCGTCCTGTCCGGCGGCATCCACCAAGTCTGGGCGGGCCAGTCAGCCACCGACCTCACCGTGCTGAGCGGCGGAAGCAGCTTCGTCTACGGCGCGACATCCGGCGTGGTGCTGAACGGCGGCGCCGTCCAATTTGTGATCGGCCAGCCAGCATCCATCTCGAGTGCGTCCGGCCTCAACAGCGCCACGGCGACGAGCACGCTGGTCTCTTCCGGGGCCTCCCAGTACGTCTACGGTGAGCCTGCGCCCAGCTCAGGATCCGTTGCCGGCACCGGCTTTGCGATATCGGCAAACATCAAGACCGGCGGCAACCAGATTGTACGCTCCGGTGGTGTGGCTCAGAATACTCAGGTCAACGGGTACCAGTGGGTCAGCGGTGGGAACGCGACCGGCACGACGGTCAGCAGCGGCGGCGTCCAGACCGTGCAGGGGGGAGGCACCGCCGGCTTCGCCTTCAACACTTCTGTCGGCAGCGGCGGCATACTGACCGTCATGAGCGGCGGCAGTGCCGGCAGCTCCTACGTCAGCGTCACCACCAGCGGTAGCAGCACAACGTCCACCACCGTGATGATCGGCGGGGCCTCCATATCGGGAGGCCATGTCCACGCTCTTTCCGGCGGCGCGACCCTAGGCGCAACCCTTCAGGCGGGAGCCGTGCAAAAAGTATGGGCCGGGGGCAGTGCGATATCGACGACGGTGCAGTCCGGCACCAGTCTCTACGTCCATGATGGCGGCTACGCAGGCAGCCCCGAGATCCAGTCCGGTGCCTTCGCCGGAATCTGGGGGGCCGGCACCGTCGCGTCGGGAGTGATGGTCAACACGTCGGCCCATCTCCATGTCCACCAGGCGGGCAGTGCGATCGGTGGGACGATATTGAGTGGGGGCGCCCAATACGTCTACTCGGGTGCGACCGAGTCGGGCAGCACCGTCGCCAGCGGCGGTGAGATCAAGGTCTGGAACCCGGGAACGGTCGCGATCGGCACGTTCATCAACAGTGGTGGCAACGTATATGTCTATTCGGGTGCATCCGCTTCGGGCACGAACGTAAACGCCGGTGGAACGTTGTGGGCCTGGGATGCCGGCACCACCGTGAGCTCCGCAAACGTCTATGCCGGCGGTATTCTGAAAGTCCACACCAGCGCGCTCGTCGGGAATACCACCCTGTACGGCGGCGCGGTGGAAATCTCCGGCGGCGGCGTCGTGAGTGGCAGTGTCTTTACCATGCCGGGCACCAATGGTGGCACGGTGAGCTTCACCCATGAGGTGACCGGCGTCGCCGTCTCGGGCATCGGCGTGGGCTACGGCGCCATCGACTTTGGCGATATCGCCCTTGGCAGTGCCACGATGAGTTCGTGGACGTCGACGGGCACCGGCAGTGGCACGCTGACCCTTACCAGCGGTGCCGTCGCCGCGACGGTCACGCTGTTCGGAAACTTCATGGCCGCCAGCGACTTCACCTATACGGCCCATGGGGGGGGGACCCGCGTCACCGATACCACGTCCGGCACCGATATCCAGAATCTGCTCGCCCCGCCAAACGCCTGACCGTGCAGCCTGAGATTGAGCAGGCTGCGAAGGCGCCGCCGCCTTCCGATCGCCTGGACCGCTTGCGAGGTCTTGCCCGCGTGCCGTTGCGGCCGGCTTTCCCGAATGTTTTCGGCTAAGCTGCCGGACATGAAACCCTATGTCCTCTGCCACATGGTCTGCAGCGTCGACGGTCGCATCTGGGGCAGCCGCTGGCGGCCCAAGGTCAATGTCGTGCCCAACCTTTTCGAGCGGCTGCACGACGAGATGGGCGGTGGCTCGTGGCTTTGCGGTCGCGTCACGGCGCAGGAATTCGCCAAGGGCAAGGAGCCGCACTATCCGCCGACCGACCAAGTGCTGCCGCGCGAAAACTGGTTCGCGCAGCGCGAGGCCAGGGCGTGGGGGATCTTCCTCGACGGCCACGGCAAGGCCGTGTGGGCGCGACGCGACATCGGCGGCGATTCGATCCTCGTGATCCTGACGGAGGCCGTGCCGGACCGGCACCTCGCGGGTCTGCGCGCCGACGGCGTCTCCTACATCTTCGCCGGCCGGACCGAGATCGATCTCGCGGCAGCGCTGGAGACGCTCAACCGCGAGCTGGGCATCGAGCGGATCATGCTGGAGGGCGGGGGCGGCGCGAACGGCGCCTTCCTGCGTGCCGGGCTGATCGACGAATTGAGCCTCGTGATCTGTCCCGTGATCGACGGCAGCACCGGCGGGCCGATCGTGTTCAACTCGGGCGACGTGGACCTCGGGCCGGCGCCGATCGAGAGCATGACGCTCGTGAGCCACGACGTGCTCGAAGGCGGCACGATGTGGCTGCGCTACAAGTTGCGTTCGACCGCGGCCTGATCGTCAGTCCGCGGCCTTGCGGTCGAGGAACTCCAGCGTGCCGTCGCTGCGCTCGCCCTTGAGATAGCGGAAGGTGCCGGCGCCGGTGGCGAGCAGCTCGTTCGCCTGGTTGTAGATCTCGGTCTCGGCGGCAAAGGTGCTCTGGCTGGTCGAGGGCCGCCAGGCGCCCAGGATCTTGAGCACGTCGCCTTCGCGGCCGGCCTTGATGAACTGGGTGGTGAAGGCCAGCGTCACGGAAAGCCGTCGCGCCGTCGCCGTTTCGTTGAAGGTGCAGGCAAAGCCGCTGGCCGAATCGAGCAGCGTCATCAGCACGCCGCCGTGCAGCAGGCCGTTGGCGTTGCAGAGTTCGGCGCGCACGTCGAGGCGCATCTCGACGAAGCCGTGCCGCCACGCCACGACCTGATGGCCGATCACGCCATTGAAGCCGCGGAACACATAAGGAGCGACCGGCCGAGCGTCGGCCGGTCGTTGGATCGCCATGTCTGGAAAGCCTCGCGAAGAAGGCGCGCCTAGCGGCGCGCCATCGCCGACATCGGCGGCCGATGACCGTTGCCCATCATCGGACGCATGGCCGGGCCGGTCGAGGCCGTGATGGCCGGCTGGGCCGCCATGCCGGTGCGGATGTCCCGCGCGACCTTGACCAGGCGCGGACCCCAGTCGGCTTCGAGACGGTCGCGGCTGATCTGGTAGATCGGCGCCGAGGCGTTGACGGCATAGGCCGCCGTCCCATCGGAATTGCGCAGGGGAGCGCCGACGCCGCAGAGCTCGGGCAGCCACTCGCCCCAGGTGACGCAGAAGCCGCGGTCGGCCAGTTCCTTGAACGAGCGCTCGAGACCGGTCTTAACCTTGGTCCAGTCGTCGCGCCAGCGGCGGCGGATGGCGTCGATCTGCTTGTTGCGGTCGACGTCCGGCAGCGTGAACAGGTAGGCGCGGCCCATCGCCGTGCTGGCCATCGGGACGCGCGTGCCGACATCGTGGGTGATCGCCACCACGGAGGGGCCGCGGCAGGCTTCGAGATAGATCATCGAGTGACGGTCGCGGCCGCCCAGCGCGGTCGAGGCGTTGAGCGCATGCGCGAGCTGCTCCAGCGGCTGACGCGAGGCACGGCGGACGTCCATGCTCGAGATCGCGGCATAGCCCAGCGCCAGGACCGAGGCGCCCAGCTCGTACTTCCGGAAGCGGCGGATGTAGTTCAGGTAGCCGAGCTCGGTCAGCGTATGGGTGAGGCGGGCGACGGTCGGCTTCGGCAGGCCGGTGCGATGGGCGATCTCCTGGTTGCCCAGCATGCCTTCGCCGGCGTGGAAGGCGCGGAGGATGTCGAGGCCGCGGGCAAGCGCCGTGACGAACTGGCGGTCCTTGCTGCTCGATCCCTCGGCCAGGCCGTTTTCAAGCGAGCTTTGGAAAGCCGCGGTTCGCGTTACGAGATGACTGACGTTGCCCATCGGCGTTTGCTCCTTTTGGTAAATGGCCGTTTATTTCTTTGCGGAGCGGAACCTGCCATCGCCTCACTTGTCCCGCAATGCGCCAGAGCGGGTTTTGACCTGCGAACGTGCAAAGCGGCCATGTCACTAATGCGTGAATTGAGTATCATCAGTTGCACTCGCGCCGTTCTGCTCTCTGATTCGGGAATTTTCGGTCTATTTACGTGACGCGGGCGGCATTTTTCGACATGTTCGCCGCCGCCGGCTACCATCCTGACCCACCCCTTCGAGAGGCAAGAATTGGCCAAAGAACCCACACTGCCAAAGGACATTGCGGCGCTTTCCTTCGAGGATGCGCTCAAGGAACTGGAAGGCATCGTCCAGCAGCTGGAACGCGGCCAGGTGAAGCTCGACGAGGC
>JBILYJ010000220.1:0-7933 GCA_044377795.1 Reyranella sp.
ACCTCCGGCCCGGCGCCCCGCAACTATCGCGACTCGGCGGCCTGCGATCGCGATGCCATGCTGGCCTTCCATGTGGCCCTGCAGGAAGAAGGCGTCCGGTCCCAGCAGGCCGGAAAGTGGTTCCTTTCCACGGCGCACGACAGGCCGGTCATCGAAGAGACGCTCGCCGCCGCCGACCGCGCCATGGCCAAACTGGCTCGCGCCCAGATGTCGGATTTCCGATTTCCTGCGTGGACTTGAAATCCGGCGGTCCTGCAAACTGTCCCTGTTGAGCGGACGGTGTCCTACGTGATCCAGACGAGGAGGTTTGTGTGGCTGGTATCGAGAGTTTGCCCAATTGCGACCTGCTGACGAGCGACGCGGAGTATTTCGACTACAGTTCGGCGGCAAACCCGATCCAGCAGGGCATCATCCCGCCGGTGCCGTACCGCACCTTCTCGCCGTCTTTCTTCGACGAAGGACCGACGCGCGTGCAGCCGCTCGACGTCAGCGAAGAGCTGGGGATCGTCGGTCCCGCGACCACCCCGGCGCTCTGCGCCAACTTCATCCGTATCGTCCGCGGCTCGGTCATGACCTCGGCCGAGGCGACCAGCCAGGTGTTCTTCGTGTTTCGCGGCAGCGGGCGGACGGACGCGTGCGGCGAGACCATCCACTGGTCGCAGGGCGACTACATGGTGCTGCCGGCGCACGGCCACGCCCTGCATCACTCGGACGGCGAGGCGGGGCTCTACTGGGTGCATGACGCGCCGCTGCTGCGCTATCTCGGCGCGTCGCCGACGGTCGCGCGCTTCAAGCCGACCTTCTATCAGCACAGCAAGGCGCAGCAGAAGCTCACGGAGATCGCCACCGATCCCAAGACCGCGAACGCCAATCGCGTCAGCGTCCTGCTCGCCAACCGGAACTTCCCCGCCACCCGGACCATCACCCATACGATGTGGACGATGTTCGGCCTCCTGCCGAAGGACGCGGTGCAGTACCCCCATCGCCATGAATCGGTGGCGGTGGATTTCGTGATCGACTGCAAGCCCGGCTGCTACACGATGATCGGCACGGAACTCGACGAGTCGGGGATGATCAGAAACGGTCGGCGCGAGGACTGGGCGCCGGGCGCCAGCTTCATCACGCCGCCCGGCTACTGGCATTCGCACCACAACGAATCGGGAGAGGACGCCCACGTCCTGCCAATCCAGGACGCCGGGCTGCACACTTATCTGCGGACGCTGGAGATCATGTTCAGCCATCCCGGACACGATCGTACGGCGCATATTTCGCAGACGCCGTAAGGGCGAAAATCCTGTCTGGCGGCCTTCCGACTGGTGCAGTATGTGGCGCCAGGATCGGGAGGCAACGATGAATCATCCCAAGCGCGTGCGGCTCGTCGAAGTCGGGCCGCGCGACGGTTTGCAGAACGAGGCCAAGCCGGTCTCGGTCGAGGCCAAGGTGGCGCTGATCGACGCGCTGTCGGCAGCCGGCCACTCGGCCGTCGAGGCCGGCAGCTTCGTGTCGCCCAAATGGGTGCCGCAGATGGCCAATACCGACCAGGTGATGGCCCGCATCCAGCGCAAAGCCGGCGTGAGCTATCCGGTGCTGGTGCCCAACAAGCAGGGCATGAACGGGGCGGTCGAGGCCGGGGTCGGGGAGATCGCGATCTTCACCGCGGCCTCGGAGGCCTTCTGCCGCAAGAACACCAACTGCTCGATCGACGAGAGCTTCGAGCGGTTCGCGCCGGTGATGGAAGCCGCGCAGAAGCACGGCATGAAGGTGCGCGGCTACGTCTCCACCGTGATCGCCTGCCCCTATGACGGCAAGGTCTCGCCGGCCAAGGTCGCCGAAGTGTCGGAGCGGCTGTTCCGGATGGGTTGCTACGAGGTCTCGCTCGGCGACACGATCGGCGTCGGCACGCCCGGCGAATGCGTCGCCATGATCGATGCGGTAGCCGAGAAGATGCCGCGCGAAAAGATCGCCGCCCACTTCCATGACACCTACGGCCAGTCGCTGGCCAACATCCTGGCGGTCATGGAACGGGGTATCGCGGTATTCGATACCGCCGTCGCGGGCCTGGGCGGGTGTCCCTATGCCAAGGGTGCCTCGGGCAATGTCGGCACCGAGGACGTGATCTATCTGATGAACGGCCTCGGCATCGACCACGGCGTCGACCTCGACGCGGTGGCGGCGGCCGGCCGCGCGATCTGCGTTGCGCTGGGGCGGGAGCCGGCCTCCAAGGTGGCGCAGGCGCTCAAGGCGAAGATGGCGTAGCGCTCTGGCGATCTCTTGGGGATCGTCGGGCTCCTCAGAAGCCCCAGGTTTCGAAGACATACACGAAGGCCGCAACTTCCAGGACATAGAGCGCGATGAGCAACAGCGCACCGCGTATCGTCTGTGCATGGGAGGCCGCCGGGTCCAGCCACCAGTCGAACAGGCGGATGGCCGCCGGCATCAGCATCCAGGACAGGAGCACGGTGCCAACGGCATTGCCGAGGAAGACGACGACAGGGAAGGGCAGTCCCAGACCTCTGATGATCGGATGTCCGGCGATCGCGAGGCCCTGTCCCGCGGCATTGCCCAGCGTGATGTCGTAGAAGCTCACCAGCGGATAGAGCACCGCCAGCACGACCATCGCCTGCTTCCATTCGGGGACGGGACGTGAGGCCGTGGCGCGAGCAGCGAACCAGGTGCCAAAGGAGGCGGGACCGACGTCCACGCTGTCGTGCTTGGTGTCCCCGAACTGGCTCAGCAGGCGCCTGCGCTCTGCGGAGCTCTTCCAGTTCTCGAGATCCCGCTCGCTGCGAAATGTGAGAACGGTCGACCAGTCGTGACTGTCATCGGAGGGTTTGAATATGTCGAGCCCGTCGAACCCGGGAAACCCCACGACCGCCGAATTCAACCGCGCCTGAGCAATGCGCCAGTCCTCCTCGCGCCCCGGAGCGACGTGTGATGTCACGACCATCATCCGCGCCGTGCCGTCATCCGTTTCGGAGGCCGCCAGGGGAGGCGACGCGAACAGGGCACCCGCTTCGGCATGCGCTTTGGCCAGGGCGGCGGAGTGCATCCAGTTCTCGCGGTCCGACCCGCTTTCGAATCTGTAGGTGATCTTCCAGGAAGTTGCACCGGACGGATTCCCCTGCTCGGACCGACTGACGCCGATGAATCCGGGCGCCGCCACGGCCAGCATCAGCAGGTCGCGCAACCAGGCGCCGAAGGCTTCGTTCCGGCCCGCGAGAACCGAATAGCTGAAGGTGGCCAGCGACGGAGGCTGCGGCATCCCGTCGATTGTCAACGTCGGCGCCGATGCTCGTCAACCGGATCCGCCTTCTCGCGCCCGAACGACGCCTCGCGCTTCACCTGCGCTCGACGATCCGGACCGTAACCGAGGTGGAGCGACCCGCCTCGTCGACCACGGCGAGGCGGGCAATGCCGGCCCCGTCGGGCACCCAGCGCGTGCCCTCCAGGGGGCGGCCGTCGACCAGCCAGCGCAGGCGGCCCTGGCCGCCCATGGCGTTCAACGGAACGGCCTCGCGCGCGGCCAGCTCGATGCGGGCGTCGGCCGGTGGATAGGCGATGCGCGGGCCGCCGCTCGTCTCACTGTAGGGCGCGAGCGTGCGCATGCGCGGCGGCAGCTCGCGATGCGACGCGACCTTGAGGACGTCGGGGGGCGGCCGGAGCGTGCGATTGTCTTCGCCGGGCAGCCGGCCATACGCCTTGAAGAGGATGGGCAGCGCCGAGAGCCGGCCGAGCTGGCCGGGGCGCGGCGTGCCGTCGGCATGGCCAACCCACACCACGACCGTCCAGTTGGTGCTGTAGCCGGCCGCCCAGGCGTCGCGAAAGCCCGCTGACGTGCCGGTCTTGAAGGCGATGCGGCGCTCGCGCAGCGCCACGGGCAGGGAGGCGAAGCCCTCGGGCAGAGGCGCTTCGGCCAGCACGTCCGAGACGTACCAGGCGGCGGTCGGTCCGATGAGGCGGAGCGGCTGGGGGTTCGGCCGGTCGCGCCGAACCTGGGGCGGCGCGAAGCTGCCACCGTCGGCCAGGCCGGCATAGAGCCCGGCCATCTCGAGCGGCGAGACCGTGGCACTTCCCAGCGCCACGCCCAGCGAGTTGCCGTTGTCGCCCGGCGGCAGGCCGGGCGCCACGCCGGCGGTGCGCAGGGTGGAGAGGAAGCGCTGCGGCCCGACCTTCTCCAGCGCCAGCACGGCCGGCACGTTCAGGGATTGCTGCAGGGCGCGGCGCACCGTCACCGCGCCCTGGTGGTCGCGGTCGAAGTTGCGGGGCAGCCAGTCGCGGAAGCGCACCGGCACATCCTCGACCAACGTCTCGGGATGCAGGGTGCGGTCGTCGAAGGCCATCGCATAGATCAGCGGCTTCAGCGCCGAGCCCGGCGAGCGACGGGCGCGCACGAGATCGACCTGGCCGGCGCGGCCGAAGAAATTGTCGCCGCCCAGCCAGGCCACGACGCCGCCGTTGCGGTTGTCGAGCACCACCATGGCGATCTCGGCGCCGTCGCCGAGCTGGCGTCGCTCCTCGTGCACCAGTTGGGCCAGCGCCTGCTGCAGTTCGTAGCGCACCGTGGTCGGCACGGTGGTGCCGGGCGACTGGCCCGCCAGCCAGGTCGCGAGATGCGGCGCCTGCATGGGCATGGCGAGCCGGCGGTCGGGCGCGGGGCGGCTGCGCGCCATCTCGAAAAGAGGCGCATCGATCACGCCATGCTCGACGCCGCGTTCCAGCACGCGGTCACGCGCCTTCTGCGCCACCGAGGAGGCACGGTCGGGGCGGCGGCGCTCGGGTGACTGCGGGATGGCGACGAGGAGCGCCGCCTCGGCGGCGCTGAGCTGGCGCGGTTCCTTGCCGAAATAGGCGAGGGATGCGGCGCGCACGCCCTCGAGGTTGCCGCCCATCGGCGCCAGCGTCAGGTAGATCGCCAACACTTCGTGCTTCGAGTAACGCCACTCGAGCTGGAGCGCGCGGGCCGACTGGAGGGCCTTTGTCTTGAAGCTGCGCGGCCGGGGATCGAGCAGGCGGGCGGCCTGCATGGACAAGGTCGAAGCGCCCGACACGATGCGGCCGCGCTCGGCGAGTTGGCCGGCCGCCCGAACGGCCGCCAGGGGATCGACACCCCAGTGAAAGTCGAACCGGCGATCCTCGTAGGCCTTGAGCAGGCCGAGATAGAGCGGATCGACATCGTCGACCGACGTCTTGAGGCGCCACTTGCCGTCGGCCGTCGTAAAGGCGCGCAACAGGCGGCCGTTGGCGTCGACCACCTCGGTCGACCGGTCGTGATAGCGCGACAGGTCGGGCGGGAAGAGGCGGTCGAGCGTCAGCGCCGTCGCTGCCAGGGTTGTGGCGGCGACGGCGAGACCGGCCAGCAGAGGCCTGAGACCCATGTCGCCTACTTCGTTCCTGCCGGAACGATCGTCAGCGTACGCATCGCATTCCGGCCGTAGACGCGCGGCGCATACATGTCGGAGACGTTCGTCGCCGGGACGGCATAGGTGCCGGGCGTCACGGCGCGGACGATGTAGGCGACGTGATAGGAGTTCGGATTCTTCGCCGAGGAATCCCACCAGGTCTGGTAAGGCCGGGTTCCCATGTTGAAGGACGCGAAGAATCGGTCGTCGCGGGCCTCGGCAATACGGGTTTCGGTGATGTCGGGCAGGAACGGGAAGGACTTCGCCGTCTCGTCGTTCAGCACCGCTTCGATCTCGAAGCCGGCCGGCAGCAGGTCAAGCAGCGCCACCTCATGGTAGCCGCCCTCCAGGTTGCGGCCGGAGATCGAGACGATGAAGCGCTCGTTCTGAACGACGTGGCCCAGCGCGCTGGGTTCGCCGTTGAACTTCAGGAACTTGCGCTCGACGCTGAGGCCGGCCGTGGCTGCAGGCTGCGGATCGACCGGCACGCCGCGCGCCGTCACCTGCATCCAGATCGGCCGGTCGGTGTCGTTGCGCAGCTTTAGGCCGCGGGCGAGGGCCGCCGCGTCCGGGTTGATCGTCACCGGTTCGGTGGCGGCCTGGCGTTGCTGGCCGTCCACGGAATAAGCGAGCTGGGTGCTGCCGCTCATCGCTCGGGCCGCCATAACCAGCCACGCCTGTTCCTGCGTCGTGGTGAGACCGATCGAGGCTGCCAGGCGCTCGCCCACGAGGCTCGTCACCTCCGTCAGGGCCTCGCGTCCGCCCGCTTCGACGGCGAGCGTGACGAGGGCGGCGCGGTTGCGCAGCGGCGAGCCGTAATAGTCGGACGGGTCGCGCTCGTCGATGCGCTGGCGCGCCGTGGCGAAGGCCAGGCGGCCGCGCCCCGGTTCGCCCACCTGGTTCAGCGCCGCGGCCAGCATCGCCCAGGCGATGCCGCCCTTCATCTCGGCCGCCTTCGTGTCCTGGAAGTAGCGGACGCGGCCGGGATCGGCGTAGCCCGACTTCGCCAGCACGTACCAGGCATAGGCCTGGGCATTGGGCGAGAGCTTGTCGGCGGTCTTGTTGAGCCAGCCGAGCGCCCGCTGCAGAGAGGCGGAAGGAACCGCCATCTGCTGCTGGTTCGCCCGCACCAGGAAGTCGAGCACGTAGGTCTGCAGCCACTCCGCTGCCGGCGTGGAGAAGGGGCCCCACATGCCGAACGACCCGTCGGGCAGCTGCATGTCGACGACGCGATAGACCGCGTCCTGCACGCGATCGTTGATCCGTGGATCGGTGGGGCCGTATCCCAGCAGCGCCACGTCATTGTAGTAGAGCAGCGGCATGGCGCGGCTGGTCGTCTGCTCGATGCAGCCGAACGGATACTTGTCGAGCGCGCGCAGCAGGCCCGCGACGTCGATCCCCGGAATGCGTGTGAGCGAGGCGCTGACCTGCGCGGTCCCGGGCGCGAAGGCGGCGATCACATTGCGATCGACCGTGGCCTCGTTGCCCGGCGCCAGGCGCGCCACCGTGTCGACGGCGCTGGGAGTCTGCGCCGGCCGCACCTGAATGTCCCATTCGCGTTGGACGGCGAAGTTGGCCGGTCCCTGGACGGAGACCGTGACCTTGCCGAACCCGGCCTCGCCGGCCCGCAGAGGCCAGGTCAGCAGCTCGCGCTGGTTGGCGGCGAGCCGCTTGGTCTCGGTCACCGGGCGCTCGAGCGAGACCGAACCGGAGGCGGTGAGGGTCACGCGGTAGTCGCCCGCCTGGCCATCGACATTGTGCAGCGACAGGGCGACCCGGCCGAGATCCTTCGGCGCGAGGAAGCGCGGCAGCACCACGTCGGCGGTGACGGCGTCGCGCACGAACAGGCGCTGCTCGCCCGAGCCGACGCGCGTCTTGTCATAGGCGACCGCCATTAGCCGGAGCTGGCCGATGAAGTCGGGGATATCGAAGGCGATCTTCGCCTCGCCCTTGTCGTCGAGCTTCACCGGGCCGCTGAACAGCGAAACGATGCGCGTCGGCACGATGTCGAGGCCGCCGATCTCGCCCGCGTCACCGCCGGCCCGGATGCGGCCGAGCTCGTCGGCGCGCGTGTCGAGCAGGCGGCCGTAATCGTCGCGCATCGACACGCCGAGGCGACGTTTGCCGAAATAGTGGTCGGCCGGATTGGGCGTCTTGTAGCGGGTGAGCTGCAGGATGCCCTCGTCGACCGCGGCCAGGGTGACGTACGCTTCCTGGCCAGCCTGCAGGTTGGACACCTTCACCGGCACCTCGATGCGCTGGCGGGGCGTTATCTTCTCGGGCGTGCCGATCTGGATGCCCAGCGTGTGCAGGGCCGGGGTGAGACCTATCCACGTCGCGCCGATCGCGCGCGTGGGCGTGCGTTCGGCCGGCGCCGCCAGCGGCCGCCAGGCTGTGACGAGCGCATAGGCGCCGGCGCCCCATTCGCCCTTCACCGGGATGTCGACCGTCGTGCCGCCGGCCGGCACCTGCACCGACTGGGTGGACACGATGCGGTCGGTGGCGATGGCGATCAGCGCCTCGCCGGCGAACGG